>CAOKRC010000036.1 GCA_948471035.1 uncultured Clostridium sp. | reverse complement strand
ATTTCTACATAAATATGAACTTCACTTTCTAAATTTTTAATACTTTTAACAATAACCCCTTTTAAATTTAATAAATCTTTGATACAATTACTTAGCACTTATCAATACTTCCTTAAATATTTTCTAGCAATTACATTTTATTAGGTATTTAAGATAAGTGCCTTATTTTTACAAAAAATATTGAGGAAATTTTTATCACCACCCCAACATTTATTATAGAACCATAAAAGTTAGAAAAAAGTTGTAAATCATTTAGCTTTACAACTTCTTTCTTTGTGTCCTTTTTGTAAATTTATTCTTTTATTAGTTCTATCATAGACAATAGGTGAATATAATAATTTAGGCAATAAAATTAGTTAGAGGAGAGGTACACATATGATTGTTGAAGAAAGAAAAGGATTACAAAACAATGTTATACAAAATCTAGTTTTAGAAAATAGGGGGAAATTATCTATATCTGGGGTTTTGGATGTTCTAAGTTTTGATGACCAAGTTGTTATTGTTGAAACTGAGCTTGGGTTATTAACTGTTAAAGGCGAAGATTTAAGAATAAACAAATTAAGCATAGATACTGAGGAAGTAATAATAGAGGGAGAAATATCTAGTATGAATTATAGTGAAAAAGATATGGAGAAAAAAGCAGGAAGTCTCTTAGGAAAAATTTTCAAGTAGGTTTGGTGGTAGAATTTGGATAATCAGGCATATTTATTTATGATGTTTGTAATAAATGGTATTTTAATTGGATTCTTATTTGATGTATTTAGAGTACTTCGAAAATCCTTTAAAACCAAAGATATTATTACATATATAGAAGATATATCATTTTGGATATTAGCAGGGGGATTAACTCTATATTTCATTTTTTACTATAATAATGGCGAAATTAGATTCTATATCTTTTTAGGAATTATATTAGGAATTCTTATTTATATCTTAACAATTAGCAAATATATAATAAAATTTAGTGTAACAATAATCAATTTTATAAAAAACATAATTAATAAAGTAATTCAAATCATATTTTATCCATTAAAAATAATAATAAATTTTTTAAGAAAACTATTATTTCGACCAATTTCTTTTATATGTATTAATATTAGAAAAAATCTTACTAAAAATACATCATATTTATTGAATTTTGTAAAAAAAGACAATAAAATATCAAAAAACGAGCAATAAAAGAGGGATTTTTGCTAAATATGTAGAAATATTATATAAGGGAAGTATCCGTAAGGATTTTTTATACTTATTGTAGATGTTTGGAGAGTAAATACACATATGAAGATAAACAAATTATTGAAAAAAGTTTTTATTGTTGGTGTAATATTGTATGTATCTGTAACTTTTATAAATCAACAAAAGTCTATTAATTCATACAATAACCAACAAGCAGTGTTGAAAAGTAAAATTAAAGAACAAGAGGAATACAATCAAACTTTACTTGCTACTAAGGAAAATATATCATCACCAGAATATATTGAAGAATTAGCACGTGAAAAGTTAGATATGTATTTACCAAATGAAAAAGTATATATAGATGTTAATAAATAATCTATAGAACTATGTTTTATAGATTATTTATAGTTTATATCTGTTTAAATTTGTATTCTCACAAAAAATCCAATTAAAATAGTAAAAAATGTAAATAAAATGAAAAAAGACTAGAGATATATTATTTTATATGATACAATATCTACATAAGGGAATTAGTAAAAATTTAACTATGGGGGAAAGTAAATATGGGCTATGAAAATATGTCGCTAGTTGATTTAAAGCAATTAGCAAAAGAAAAAGGAATTAAAAATATTTCTAAACTAAGAAAAGAGGAGATTATTATAGCATTACAAGATTTTGAAGGAACTACTACTGAAGCAAATGACACAAAAACTGAAAAGAAATTAGAAACTTTAGTGGAAGTTACACCACAAAAAAATCAAACTCAAGAAAAACCAGAAAAAATACAAAGACCAGCAGATGGAAGCTATGTGCTTGCAAATGACGACCAAATTGCCGAAGGAATACTTGAGGTTTTACCTGATGGATATGGTTTTTTAAGAGGAGATAATTATTTATCAACACCAAATGATATATATATTTCCCCAATTCAAATAAGAAGATTTAAATTAGATACAGGGGATAGAATAAAAGGTATTTCAAGACAGCCAAAAGAGGGAGAAAAATTTCCAGCTTTAATATTTGTTGGAGAAGTAAATGGAGAAGCCCCTGAAAATGCTTATAGAAGAAAATCTTTCGATGATTTAACACCTATATATCCTCAAGAAAGATTACGCCTTGAAACTATCCCGAATGAATATGCAATGAGATTAATAGATTTAATTTCACCAATAGGAAAAGGGCAAAGAGGTATGATTGTTGCTCCACCAAAAGTTGGTAAAACTACTCTTTTAAAAAAGATTGCAAATAGTATAACTACTAATAATCCAGAAGTAGAGTTAATAGTTCTTTTAATAGATGAAAGACCTGAAGAAGTAACAGATATGAAACGTTCTATAAAAGGAGAGGTTATCTATTCAACATTTGATGAACTACCAGAACATCATGTAAAAGTTGCTGAAATGGTACTAGAAAGAGCAAAAAGACTTACAGAACAAAAGAAAGATGTTGTTATATTATTAGATAGTATAACAAGACTTGCAAGAGCATATAACTTAGTTATACCATCATCAGGAAGAACATTATCTGGAGGTTTTGATCCAGGTGCATTACATAAGCCAAAAAAATTCTTTGGTGCAGCAAGAAATATAGAAAATGGTGGAAGTTTAACTATACTTGCAAGTGCATTAATTGAAACTGGAAGTAGGATGGATGAGGTAATTTTTGAAGAATTTAAGGGAACAGGTAACATGGAAGTACACCTAGATAGAAAATTATCAGAAAAACGTATTTTCCCAGCTATAGATATAAATAAATCTGGAACAAGAAAAGAAGATTTACTATTAAATCCAAAAGAATTAGAAACAGTTTTTGCATTAAGAAAAGCATTGTCAAGTATGACTGTTGCAGAAGTTACTGAACAATTGTTGAATCAATTAGTTGCAACAAAAACTAATAAAGACTTTTTAGAAAGAATGGAATTTTTCTTAAAACAATTTAAATAAATTACACAAAAAAACGGTTATTATAATAACCGTTTTTTTGTGTAATAAGTTAAAAAATTGAACTTATGTTGGATAATCAAATTTTAAAGATGTCATTAAGTTTTTTTCTTAATTTTATTAATTCTATGTCATTAATTACATCAGCCATTCCCAATATGTTTCTTGTTAACTGGTATGCATTTGCTGCATGGTATTCGCTACTCTTACATTTGTTTGCCAAAAAACTTATCCATTCTTCTGTAGTTTTTCTCTTTCTCAAAGATTTAGAGGATTCATAATAAAATTCTTCTAAAAGTTTACAAACTGTATGCATAGGATGTAATAATAGCAATGCAAAGTTATTTTTGATTAAATCTTCCTTAGATGAGTGCCATAACTCCATTATACTATATTCAGTATAAGATTCGCTCAACTCATCAGATAAAAAATCTTTTGCAATACAATATGCAATAGAATATCTTTTGATACAAATTGGAACTTTTTTATCTATCCATATTTCTTTACGATGTTCCCGAGAAAAACTAGAATAATATCTAAGATATTTGATGATGGGTAAAGAAACATTATCATAATAATCATTACAATCATCATAATTGTCATATAATATCGTGATATTAAGTTTTTTTGCCAAAACAGATACATCATAGAATAGACAATTACCAAATTGTTCAATAAGAATATTTTCTATTGCATTGTTCAATTTTAACAATGCAATAGGGGAATTAGGCTCAGAAGAATTATACATCTCCAAAAGGATATTTTTCAAAATATTTATCATAGTGTTTTTCCCTTTCTGTAATTGTGAATTATCCTAGTAAATTATGTTACTACATGATTTTAACACATAAAAATGATATTGTAAATAAAACTTAATTATTTTATGATATTTGCACAATTATATATAAAATTATGTTGACAATGATTTTTATAAAAATAAGTATGGATTAGTTTCTAAATTTTTTTAATTTTCTATTTACAATGATTTATTTTTATGATATTAATAGATACATATTAAGACTATATATTAATAAATAGGGCATTTAAGAGAATGCTTATTAGATTTGGATGTATTACATTGCACAAAATCAAAGTTTTGTGAAAATAGAGATAGAATCAAAAATAGGACTATACAAATATAGTCCTACCTTTGAATTATGCCTAAATGCACAACTATTTCGCTATGAACTCTTTAACTGAATTTGCTGGAAAATGATGTATTTGATTATAGCAATCTTTGATGACCAACCAACCATTTTCAAGTCTATACTTGTCACCATTTAATATATCCAATAATATTTCATTTTTTTGGGATATTACTTTTACAATACTACATTTGTGCCAGCTTGCTTGTTTAATTGTCTGTTTTTTCATTTTGTTGTTTCCTTTCTACATTTGTATTATAAGGATTATAGTTACAATGCTATTTAATCGCATAGCTACAATTTCGCTTATTATATCATATATTTTTACAGTAACTTCAATAATTATTGGTTTGTATTATCAATTTGTACAAAAAGAAATAATATAAAAAATATATTCTTTCAAATACATATCTATTCTTATGTTGTAGCTGACTTTGCTTGTATAATTTCTCTCTTTTTATCTGTTTATTTCTTCATTCATTAACCTTATAATTACTTAAATAAAAGACGCCTTTAAATCAAATTTTAGTTCATAAATTCAAAATATCCTTATTTTTTATATAAAACTATATGTATTTTTCATAAAAACGGCTTAAAACCGATTCTTGTGCGTCAATATTTTAGCAAAATATATCATTTTAATTTTTAAATTATAATAAAAAATAGTTTCGAATTTTCAAATGATATGTATAATTTTGGTGTCTTATATTAAACTAGTATATCATCTATATAATTTGCAATAATTTCAGCTCCGTTGTTGCAATCAGCTTGTAAAACATTTTCTAAGCATTTATTAAGTTTTTTAGTTTCAATAAATGTATGTAATTCATTATATATTTTCTTTGGATTTTCGCATTTGAAGCCAAAATTATTTTTAACTACATATTCATAATTATTATTTTCTTGTCCTCTAATATGATCTGTAATTACAATAGCTGTTGCACTTTTTGCTGCTTCAAGTATCATATTAGGTCCTGCTTTTGCAAGTATTATATGAGCATTTTCTAAAAACTCATTCATATTATTAATAAAACTATAAATCTTGATTTCTTCTGGTATATTGCCTGATTTTTGCTCTTTAAGTAAAGTTTTATACATTCTTTCATCTCTTCCACATACAACAGTAATTGATACATTATCTAATTTAGAAATTTCTTTAACATATTTAATACTTTTCTTTAAATTAACTGATGGATTTACAAGTAAAATATTTACTTTATCTTCTATTACTTTTGGATTTTGTTTCCTTTCAATATCATCTCTAATTGGAAATCCTGATACTATTAAGTTGTTTTCATTAATTCCCTTTTGTAAATAAGATTCTTTTACTTCATTTGTTGGTACAAAAATAGCATCAGCATTTTTATCAAACCAAACTCTAGGTGGTTTTACTAAATCAATTACATTTATATAAAAAGGAATATTTAGTTTCTCTTTTTTTAAAAAGTACGAAATTGCTTTTGTAAACATACTATGCACAGAAATAATTAAATCTGGCTTAAATTCGTTAATTTCTTTTTTTAGTTTTCTTTTAGATTTAAGATAAACTGGAAAATGCATAGCATTAGGAAAAATTTGAGTAAACATATAAGGTATATAGAAAAATATTGGAGCTCTTGTTGTTATAGGAATATACGAATTCTCAAGCATATTTCCTGTTTTTCCCATCATTGTAAAACAATCTATTTGTTTTGTTTCATATCCTAAATTATTGAGCCTTTTCTCAATTGCATTTGCTACTGATTTATGCCCAGTGCCAGTTCTTTCGGCTGTTAATATCATTATTCTTTTCATATTATCCCCTCGCTTTAATTATTTTTGATTATGGCTATAATTTATCATAATTATATGAAAAAGTAAATAACTAACCTTTTGTTAGCATCCAGTCTAGATCATTTTATTGCCGCTCCATCTTGCTGAATGTAGGGCATTTTCTTTTTTAGTATACTCAAAAAAGAAAAGCACTACATTCACGTGTCGCTACTTATTTATAGTTTAAGGAAGTAAAACATCTTTTTATAAAAAATTCTAAACATTGTACAAAATTTTTCTGTTTTGATGTATAATTTAGTTAGTTAAAATTAATTTTGGAGGTTTTATATGATTAACAGAGATGATAATCCCGAATATTTAAATTCTTTTTTAGATTATAGTATAACAATACTTAATAAATCACCAAATTCAATAAAAGAATACAATTATGACCTTGCTATGTTTCTTAAATATATAAAAATACACTTTGGACTTACAAAGGAAGTTGATTTTTCAAAAATTATTATAAAAGATATAGATTTAGATACAATAAAAAAAATCACACTAGATGATATACATGCATTTGTATCATACCTTGCAACTGAACTTAGAAGTAAACCTGCAACTAGAGCTAGGAAGGTTTCTAGTATACGCATATTTTTTAAGTATTTATCAGCAAAAGCGAAATTAATTGAAACTAATCCTGCTCAAAATTTAGAAACACCAAAGCAAGAAAAACGTATGCCTAAATATCTCACTTTAGATGATAGTAAAAGATTATTAGATGTTGCTAGTAACGAAGATAATAGGAATAGTCAAAGAGATTATGCTATTACTACCCTATTTTTAAATTGTGGCATGCGTTTATCTGAGCTTGTTAATATTAATGTAAAGGATATTAAGTTTGATGACTGTAAAATGACAGTTATAGGTAAAGGTAATAAAGAACGTACTATTTATTTAAATAATGCCTGTATGAGAGCTGTTAAAGAATATTTAGATATTAGACCTAAAGAAGGAATTAAATACGATTCTAAAGATGCTTTATTTTTAAGCGAGAGACGTGAACGTATTAGCAATAGAACTGTACAATATATTATAAAAAATGAACTACGAAAAGCTGGACTTGATACAAATAAATATTCTGTACACAAACTTAGGCATACTGCTGCTACTCTTATGTATCAATATGGAAATGTAGATATACGTGCTTTACAAGAACTACTTGGACATGCTAGTATTTCTACTACTGAAATATATACTCATGTTGAAAATGAAAGAGTTCGTAATGCAGTAGAAAGTAATCCTTTGGCTAATTTATAGTATAAATAAAATTTGTCTATAGCTAGTAAATTAATACCTATAGATAAGTAGTTCGTAACTTATGAAAAAATTTTTCGTTGCACAAACCTTAAATTTTCTACTACTTTAACTTAAAATAGCTTTTTCATATTATAAAATAGAGTCTACATATACATATGTAGACTCTATTTCCTACATCCCCCTAAAATTATATACTAGGTATAAGTAATTTCTGTCCTACTGATAGATTAGAATTGCTTAACTTGTTTATTCCTTTTATATTATTTACAATATCTCTAACATCTTTATTTGTATAATAAGAATTTGAATCTTTTTCTTCTTTTGCAATAGTCCATAAAGTATCTCCAGTTGATACACAAATTGTTTTATATGTTTTTTCTGTGTGTGAAAAACTTATATTGTTTATAAATAAACTAATACATACTATTATTCCTAATATAATCACAACACTTCTTATAAATTTTGATAAATTAACTATTTTTAATTTCATTTTACATTCCCCCTATTTATATGCATATCTAGTTTTGATTTGTTTATGTACGAACATTCTTTCTGTTTGTAAGCTTATTATAAACAAACAAAAGTTCTTTGTCAATACTTTTTATGAAAAAAGTGAAAAAATGTTCGTATTTTTTATAAATATGAATTATAATAGAAAAACTCGCAATGCAATAGCATTACGAGTCGTTGTTGACTTCTATCCATTTTTTACAATCTTAGTAGTTGTTGTATAATACAGATAAAACTAGTATTGCCAATACTACAATAACCCAAAAGATGAATTTCATAAGTTTTATAATCAGAGCATGATAGAAGTTTTTGATACCTTTGAGGGATCTTTTTCCAAGTTTAGGAAATTTTTTAAGTTTACAGTTTTCATTCTGCATTTTTGTAAGGTCTTCATTTAATTGCTGTAAATCGTCTTCGAAATCCCGTTCTTCCCTTCTTTTGAGTTCGAATTCCTTATAGGTCATACAATCCTCCTTTAAATATAAATAGAGCATTATCAACATTGTTTCGATAGTATTATATCACAACATTAAAGTTATGTAAAGTAAAGAAGAATGTAAAATAAGTACATTCTTCTTTATATTCATAATAAAATTGGTTGTATTTGTTCTTTATCTAGTGCAAATTCTAATGTTTTTATAATATATTCTGGAGCAAAAACTAAAGAACGTGGTTTAGTTATTGGATTATCTTGCCTGAATGGGACAAAAAAATAATTGTTTCTATTTAATAAAGTACCTATATTTGATGCACTACCACTTAATGCATCATTTGTAGATACTGCGATTACTAAAGAATTGTTATTTCTTAAATGTGATTTTGCAGCCATTGTCACTGGTGTATCTGTTATAGCATTTGTAAGTTTTGAAATTGTATTACCAGTGCAAGGTGCAATTATCATAATATCTGTCATTTTCTTTGGACCGAATTGGTTCTGCATCTGTAATTGTATGAATAATTTTTTTACCTGTTATTTCTTCTATTTCATCTATAAAATCTTGTGCTTTTCCAAATTTAGTATCCAGATTATAAGCGTTAAAAGACATAATTGGTATAACCTCTGCTCCTTGATTAACAATTTCCTTTATTTTTGGAATTGTGCTTTTAAATGTACAAAAAGAACCAGTAATTGCAAAACCTACTTTTTTACCTTCTAATTTCAAAATATATACCCCCCTCTCTTTTATTGTTCTATATAATATATTATGAAATTATGTAAATTTTGCAACCTGGTTCAAAATCTTTTATTAAATTATTTTGTTATTTTTATCTATCAAATATCTCCATTAATTCCTTCTATTTTTTAAATAAATATTCTAATAGTGCATTGTAAATTTTATCTCTTTTTACCATGTCTTCATGTTCTATCATATACTTAAATTCTTCTTTATTAACTAATTTTGCATTTTCAACTTCACTTTCTTGTAATGTTATATGATCCATATCAATTTCACTTATTTTTGCAATATAAAAATCGTAAAAATGTTTTGCAATATGGTCTTCTTTCGGTCTACTTTCATTTCTTGTTGTAAAAATATATTGCAAATCTTCTTTATATAAATGAATTCCTACTTCTTCCTCTACTTCTCTTATTGCTGCTTCTAAAGAAGTTTGCCCAGCTGATATATGTCCTGCTACTGATACATCCCATTTTCCTGGATTTGTATCTTTTTTATAAGAACGTTGTTGCATTAATATTTGATTATTATTATCGATAATTGCAACAACAATACATCTATGCCATATTCCTTTCTTATGTACTTCCTTTCTTGTTAAAATTTCACCTGTTTTTATTCCGTTTTCATCTAAAACATCTATCATTTCTTCCATTTTATAATCACCTTCGACTAGAATTATATCATTTATTTTGTTAACTTACAATATTTGTTTTGCATAAATGTACATATAATTTAATACTATTAAGTCTATATTATAAACACTGATAGTTTTCAACGTAAAAAAGAAAAATACATCTGTACTTTTTTGATAAATCATGTTAAAATATATACAAATTTGTAATTTAGGAGGAGAAAATTTTGAAAGCGAATGAAACTATTTTAATCTTAGACTTTTTGGGTCAATATAATCAATTAATTGCAAGACGTGTTAGAGAATGTAATGTGTATTCAGAAATTGTACCTTATGATATTTCAATCGAAAAAATTAAAGAAAAAAATCCAAAAGGAATTATTTTTACAGGTGGTCCATCTAGTGTTTATGTGGAAGATGCTAAAATGTGTGACCCTAAAATATTTGAGCTTGGTATTCCTGTTTTAGGAATTTGTTATGGTATGCAACTAATGACTCATATTTTAGGTGGAAATGTTACAAGAGCAGATAAACGTGAATATGGTGTAATGCCAGTTGATATTGACAATTCTTCTTTATTATTTAAAGGATATGGAGATATAAATGATTGCTTAATGAGCCATACAGATTTTGTTTCGCAAGCCCCAGAGGGATTTAAAGTAATTGGAAAGACAGCTACTTGCCCTACTGCAGCTATGGAAAATGCTGAAAAGAAATTTTATGGAATTCAATTTCACCCTGAAGTAAATAATACTGTAAATGGAACTAACATTATTAAAAACTTCTTATTTAATGTTTGTGGATGTTCTGGCGATTGGAAAATGTCTTCTTTTGTAGAAGAATCTATTATATCTTTAAGAGAAAAAATCGGTGATAAAAAAGCATTATGTGCTTTATCTGGTGGAGTTGATTCTTCTGTTGCTGCAGTTTTATTACATAAAGCTATAGGTAAAAATTTAACTTGTATATTTGTTGACCATGGCCTACTTCGTAAAAATGAAGGTGACGAAGTTGAAGAAATCTTTAGAAATCAATTTGATATTAATTTAATTAGAGTAAATGCAAAAAATCGTTTCTTAGAAAAACTTTCAGGTGTTACAGATCCTGAAACAAAAAGAAAAATAATTGGAGAAGAATTCATTCGTGTATTTGAAGAAGAAGCAAAAAAAATTGGAACAGTAGACTATTTAGTACAAGGAACTATTTATCCAGATGTTATTGAAAGTGGTTTAGGCAAAGGAACTACTATTAAAAGTCATCACAATGTTGGAGGGCTTCCTGACTATGTTGATTTTAAAGAAATTGTTGAACCATTAAGAGATTTATTTAAAGATGAAGTTCGTAAAACTGGTTTAGAATTAGGTATTCCAGAGAATTTAGTATATCGTCAACCATTCCCAGGTCCTGGACTTGCAATTCGTGTAATTGGAGATATTACAGACGATAAATTAACTATTTTAAAAGATGCAGATGCTATTTTTAGAGAAGAAATTAAATTAGCAGGTCTTGATAAAGATATTAACCAATATTTTGCAGTTTTAACAAACCTAAGAAGTGTTGGTGTTATGGGTGATGATAGAACTTATGATTATACCATTGCACTTCGTGCTGTTTCTACTACAGATTTTATGACAGCAGTATGGGCAAGAATTCCATACGATATTTTAGAAAAAGTTTCAGCTAGAATTGTAAATGAAGTTGATCATGTAAATAGAATAGTTTATGATATAACAGGAAAACCTCCTGCAACAATTGAATGGGAATAAAATTTATTGAAAAAGAGAACCCTTGCTTTAACAGCAAGGGTTCTCTTTTTGATAAGTCTCTGTAATTTTTCTGGTTAACCTCTCGTTATCGAAGGAATAAACTCCTTTCTTTTCAAGCGTTGAACTAACCTGCCACAACTGGATTACTCCTAACTTAAGGTCCGTAAGAACGGAACTAACAATGATATTTTCTACCATTATGAACTTTCCTTTCTTTTTAAATTTAGTTTGACATTATTGCTATCAAACAAATTATCAGTTACTATAGAATATTATATAACATTTTACATAATTTTGCAACTATTTCACAGCTTCCTTAAATGCAGACATACTAATTCCTTTTGACATACGAACTCGTGGTAATGCAAATTTATTTTGTCCAGGATATACTCTTCCACTCTTTGTTGTAAATGCTAACTTATATCCTGCATCTTTTAGTACCTTTATTGCATTATCATTATAATGTCCAAATGGATAACAAAATACTGTACAATTTCCTATTATATTTTTTGATTTGGTTACATCCTCTAATGCATCTTTATAACTTAAATTAACAAATCTTCCCTTTCCATTAGCTCCTGACCTATGCATATCATGTGAATGTGATTGGAAATCTAAATGGTTTGACTTATAAGATTTTGGAAGCCAGTTTCCATTCCAGCTTGTTACAACAAAAGATGTTGCTTTTACATTATATTTTTCTATAATTGGTATAGCATATTTTATAAAAGATGCATCTCCATCATCTATTGTTACTAGAACACTTTTTGCAGGTAATGTTTTTGTTCCATTTATATATGCTTCCACCTCATTCCAAGATGGAAAATAATAGTTGTTATCTGCTAAATATTTCATTTGTGTCTCAAATGCTGATACCTCCATCCAGTTATTATCTGCTCCCTTTTCCCCTTTTTTTGCATCATAAAAGAAATGATACATTAACACAGGAAGTCCTCTTTTAGAGGTATTTACTTTTGATGTAGACGCACTTGTTGTAACTGAGACTTGCTTTTTCTTTACAATTACTTTTCTACTAGTTTCTGTTATATTATTAGAAGAATCTGCTACTTTGTATGTAATTGTATATGTTCCCTCTTTTTTAGTATCAACTTCTCCTGTTATACTAACTTTATTTGTAATATCACCATCATAATTATCTTGAACAGTACATCCTTCGTCTTTATATGTATCACCAACATTAATGTTTACTTCAGTATTCCCTTTTAAAGTTATTGTTGGAGGTATTTTATCTTCTATATTTACAACTCTTTCTACTGATACAGGAATTTCATTTTTTGAGTTAAATATAGTATATTTTAATTTATATTCACCTACTTTTGATGTATCAACTTTCCCATCTATTACTATGTTTCCACTAACATCATTTTCTCTTAAAAATGCTTGTGCTCCCTGCTCTTTGTAGTTATCATTAAGTTGTAGGTTTATAGTTTCATCTCCAATTAAAGAGATAGTTGGTATGGCATTATTTTCATAATTAAAGTATAATAGCACGCCTACTCCAATAGCAAGTATTGCAATTACTATAATTACACATACAATAGTTCTTTTTTTGTTCAATTTTATCACCCTTTTATTTCAATATATTATTTAATATAAATAATATTCATACCATATATACTACCTCTTTCGACATATTCTGTCAAGTTAATCTATTTATAATATTATTAATAGATTTAGATGTAAGGGTTGCATGGTATGCAACCCCTACATAATTTTATTTATAACTTTTATCTACTTCTTTTAACATAACATCATGTGCACTACCTTCTGCTATACTTACTTCAGATACAAGTGTTAATCTTGCATTTTCATGTAATTCTTTTATTGTTGTTGCTCCACAGTTACACATTGTAGATTTTATTTTTGATACTGTTACAGCTAAATTATCTTTTAAACTTCCTGCATATGGTATATATGAATCTACACCTTCTTCAAAAGATAGTTTATTTTTAGCATTTCCACCAAGGTAATATCTTTGCCAATTTCTTGCACGGTTTGAACCTTCTCCCCAATATTCTTTTACATATGTATTTCCTACTTTTAATACTCTTGTTGGGCTTTCATCAAATCTTGCGAAATATCTTCCCATCATTACAAAATCTGCTCCAAGTGCTAATGCTATTGTAATATGATGATCATGTACTATTCCTCCATCTGAGCAAATTGGAATATATACACCTGTTTCTTCAAAATATTCGTTACGTGCAGCTACAACATCAATTAAAGCGCTTGCTTGTCCACGTCCTATTCCCTTTGTTTCACGAGTTATACAAATAGATCCTCCACCAACGCCAACTTTAATAAAGTCTGCACCAGCTTCTGCAAGATATCTAAATCCTTCTTTATCTACTACGTTTCCTGCACCAATTTTTACACTATCTCCATATTTTTCTCTAACGAAATCAATAGTTCTTTTTTGCCATACAGAATATCCATCAGAAGAATCCATACACACCATATCAACACCAGCTTCTACTAATGCTGGAATTCTTTGTTCGTAATCTCTTGTATTAATACCTGCTCCTACAATATAGCGTTTATTTTCATCTAATAATGAATTTGGATTATTTTTTCTTTCTTCATAATCTCTTCTAAATACAAGATATTTTAAGTTTCCTTCTTCTGTTAGTATTGGTAAACAATTAATTTTGTTTTCCCAAATTATATCATTTGCTTCAGCAAGAGTAATTCCTTTTTTTGCTGAAACTACATTTTCTGCTTTTGTCATAAATTCATCAATAGGAGTATCTTGATTATCTCTTGTTATACGGTAATCTTTATCTGTTACAATTCCTAAAAATTTTCCGTTTGCTGTTCCATCTTCTGTAACCATTACAGTAGAATGACCAGTTTCTTCAACTAATGCAATTACATCTCGAAGTGGTGTTCCACTTTTTACGTTTGAATCGCTTATAACAAATCCAGCTTTATGTTTTTTTACATGATAAACCATTTCAGCTTGAGCTTCTATTGATTGTGCACCATATATAAATGCAACACCACCTTCACGTGCTAGTGCTATACCCATTTCCTCACCTGAAACTGATTGCATAATTGCTGATACCATAGGTACATTTGCTGAATATTTTGGTTCTTCTCCTTTTTTAAATTTTACAAGTGGTGTTTTTAATGATACTTTATCTGGTATACATTCTTCTGTTGTTAAATTTGGTAATAATAAAAATTCATTAAATGTTCTTGAAATATCTTCTAAAATCTTTGCCATATCTTTTAATCCCCCTTAATTCATTTATAATATGAATATTATACTACAGTTTTGAATTTATGTAAACAGTATTTATAAACTTTGTGTGCGTGCCTTGTGTCCACCCTTTATTATTAAATAATCCATTAAATTAATTTTTCAGTTTCTTTTGCTATCATTAATTCTTCGTTTGTTGGGATTACATATACTCTTACTTTTGAAGAATCTTTTGAAACTAGTTTTTCTTCGCTTCTTATATTATTTTTTTCTTCATCTATTTCAACACCCATAAATCCTAATTTCTCACAAATTCCTTTACGAATGTTAATTTGGTTTTCTCCAACTCCACCTGTAAATATTATTGCATCTACACCATTCATTGCTGCTGCATATTTTGCAATAAATCCTGCAACAGAATATTTAAAGTTATTCATTGCAATTAGAGCTCTTTTATTTCCTTCCACTGATTCATTTTCTATTACTCTAAAATCTGGTGCTAAACCTGAAATTCCTTGTACACCTGAAGCTTTGTTTAAAAGATTTTCTGTCTCAGTAGCTGTTTTATTTTCTTTTTTCATAATGAAAGTAACAACTGATGGGTCTATATCTCCACTTCTTGTTACCATAGGAACACCTGCAAGTGGAGTAAGTCCCATACTTGTATCTACACTTTTTCCACCTTCAATTGCACAAACACTAGATCCTTGTCCTAAGTGACATGTAATAATTTTTAAATCTTCTATTGGTTTATTCTCAATTTCTGCAAGTCTTTTAGATACATACATATGTGATGTACCATGGAATCCATATTTTCTTATTCCATATTTTTCATAATATTCATATGGTATTGGATATAAATATCTTTCTTCTGGAATTGTTTGGTGGAATGCTGTATCAAATACACCAACCATTGGTTTTCCAGGCATTACTTTTTTACAAGCTTCTATTCCTATAATTCCTGCTGGATTATGAAGTGGTGCTAAGTCTGTACATTCTTTTAAAACTTCAACTACATTATCATCTATTACAACAGATTCAGCAATTTTCTCTCCACCATGAACAAGTCTATGTCCAATTGCTTCTATTTCATCTAACGAATCGATTACTTTATACTCTGGATTAATTAATTGTTTTAGAGTGAAATCAACTGCTTCTTCATGAGTTTTTGCAGGATGATTAATTTCTATTTTTTGTCCATTTACTTTATGAGTAATAAATGCTTCATCTTCCCCTATTCTTTCATATTTTCCTGATGCTAAAACTTCTTCTGTTTCCATATCAATTAACTGATATTTTAAAGAAGAACTACCACAATTTAATACTAATATTTTCATTAGTTAAACCTCCCTATAAAAATTATACCTATTATATCATTAAGAAAAAAACTTGTAAATACAATTTTTTCAATATTATATCTGTTTTTAATCAGTAGAAAAACCACACAGCCAAATAGGCTATGTGGCTAAACGATTCAGTTAATTTACTCTCTTAAGGTCTACAGAAAAATTGGATTGGATATATGCAAAATCTCCATTTGCAAGACGATAAACTTTTATTGTGTTTCCTTTTGAATCTTCTCCAAAAACGCTGTCATAAGTACAAAATCGTGGATTACTGATTGCATATTTGCAATCAGGGTCATAGTAAAATTTATTACCGTTTTTGTCATACCATTCATCATCTTTGTTATACCATTCGCCATCTTTCCTGGGAAGAACAGCATCAATAAATGTGGCAGCCGCATCCGAATCTGTTTGTGCACTCACATTAACTGAAATTGCATCAATTTCTTCATGCAACATATTAACTTCTTCCTGTTGTGCATTAATTTCTTCCTGCTGGCCATCAATAATTATTTTTTCATTATAAAGCTGAACTCCCATAACAATAACTACTATTATCAATATAACAACTACCCATTTTAAAAAGCCCCAACCATCTTCTAAGTTCTTTACTCGAGAATCAATAGTTTTCTGCTTAGTATCTGTTTCATTCTGTACATTCTCGGCTACAGTTTCTGCTGTTTTACAGTTGTAATTAATAGCTCCAAGCCTTACCTCAACAGTCTCAACCGAATTGGCTAAGGTAGTAACCCTTTCTTCTAACTTATCAGCCTGTTCTATAACTGTAGGAATTAGTACCTCCTCTAAGCCAGCAAGCCGGTTTTCTAAGACTTTGAACCGCTCTTCCTTCTTTTGCTTCCTTTCTTTGAGTTCTTTTAACCACATAATTGTTTCCTCCTTTAGGTTATACTTTATAGTATTACTTAACTAGTTTACCATATTCTTTATTTTATGTCAATGGCTTGCACAGCTGTAATTGCTACTACTCCTACTATGTCGTTTGCACTACATCCGCGAGATAAGTCATTTACTGGTTTTTTAATGCCTTGGCATAGTGGACCATAGGCTTCTGCTTTTCCTAGTCTTTGTACTAGTTTATATCCTATATTTCCTGCGTCTAAGTTTGGGAATATTAACGTATTTGCATATCCTGCAATTTTGCTTTCTGGAGCTTTACTTTTTCCTATTTCGGGAACAATTGCAGCATCTAGTTGAAGTTCTCCATCAACTAGTAAGTTTGGTGCTTTTTCTTTTACAATTTTTGTTGCATTTACAACTTTATCTACTTCGTTAGATTTTGCACTTGCTTTACTTGAATATGATAGCATTGCAACTTTAGGTTCTTTTCCTGTAAGCATTTTAAAACTATTTGCTGACGAAATTGCTATTTCAGCTAATTCTTCTTCATTTGGATATGCATTTAAACCGCAATCTCCAAATACAAAAGTTCCATTTTCTCCCAATTCACAGTCTGGAACTACCATTAGAAAGAATGCTGAAACAAGTTTTGTGTTTGGTGCTGTTTTTAATATTTGTAAAGCTGGTCTTAATGTATCGGCTGTAGAATGGATTGCCCCTGAAACAAGTCCATCACAGTCTTCTTGTTTTACCATCATCATTCCAAAGTAAACAGTATCTTTTAGTAATTCTTTTGCGGTTTCATATTCCATTCCTTTTGCTTTACGTAGTTCATAAAAAGCATTAACATATTCATCATATTTATTTGATTTTACTGGGTTTATAATAGTAGCTAATGATAAATCCAACCCTTTATCTTTTGCTCTTTTTAATATTTTTTCTTTTTCTCCTAACAAAACAATATTTGCAAACCCTTCTTTTAAAATAGTATTTGTCGCCTCTAATACTCTATCGTCTGTTGCTTCTGGTAATACAATTGTTTTTACATTTTGTTTCGCTCTATTTTTTATTTCTTCTATAAATGACATTTTATACCTCCATTTTTTTATAGTAATATTATATCTTTTATTTAAGAAAAGCACAACTGATTTATTTGATTATTATATAATTTTGTTTTATAATTGGTTGTAAACAGTACTATAATGAAAAATGGTGAAGTTATGGAATTAAAATATATTGTAAAAGATAATACATATTTTAATATAAAACAAGTATTAAAAGAAGAATTTAATATGTCTAGTAGGCTTATTTTGAAGTTGAAAAATCATCAAAGAATTATTTTAAATGACGACGTTACTTATATTGATAAAGAACTTGCTGTAAATGATGTAATAAGATTTAATTTAGACTTTGAAGAAGATAATTCAAATATCGTTTCTACTAAAATGAAACTAGATATTATATATGAAGATGAAGCTATGCTTATTTTGAATAAACCAAGTGGTATAGCTATTCATCCCTCTATACTGCATTATGAAAACAGTCTATCTAATGGTGTTAGATTTTATTTCGACAAAATTGGGCTAAAAAGAAAAATACGCCCTGTAAACAGATTAGATAGAGATACTTCACGGTATAGTTATTTTTGCTAAAAATGAGTACATTCAAGAATGTTTAGTAAAACAAATGAACAAACATTCTTTTAAAAAGAATTATATTGCAGTTGTTAATGGAATATTAGATAAAAAACATGATGTAGTTAATGCTCCTATTTCAAGAAAAGAAAATAGCATTATAGAAAGATGTGTTAAAAAAGATGGAGATATAGCTATTACTGAATATTATGTTATAAAAGAATTTGATAATATGTCTCTTCTTTATATTTCTTTACAAACAGGAAGAACTCATCAAATACGTGTGCATATGCAATATATTGGACATTCTATTGTTGGAGATAGTTTATATGGAGCTAATTCTATATTAATAAATAGGCAAGCATTACACGCTTGCAAAGTAAATTTTATTCATCCTGTTACTGGAGAACATATGAATATAGAAGCAAATTTACCCAATGATATCTCTAAATTAATACAAAAAAGATAGGTTTATTCCTATCTTTTTTCATATAAACAAGTAAATCTATAAGCCGGGTTCTGTCGTGAACGGTCATTTATCTATTCCTTATATTGCTATAAGGCTTAAGCCACCAGTACCAAGAAGATGAAAGAGCATCTTAGCCTTCTTGGAATTACAAGGTGTTGCTCCAGATGGGGTTTACATTGACCAAATACGTCACCATACTTGCGGTAAGCTCTTACCTCACCTTTTCACCCTTACCACATCGAAGCAAATTTCGAAATCAATAAATCAAATTTTTCGATTTATTATATTTCTTCATGCTTCTCCTTTTTCCCACAAAACTACGTTTTGCGGGAACCCACCTAGACATGGCGGTTATTTTCTGTTGCACTTTCCTTAAAGTTTCCTTCACTGGACGTTATCCAGCATCATTGCTCTTATGGAGCCCGGACTTTCCTCGTACGTAGCCTTTCGGCATTGCTATACGCGACCATTCAATTTACTCTTTTATTATTTTACTATATATTACTAATTTTTTCAAGACTTATTTTTACACTATGTAATTAATCTGTGATAATATTACCCTAAGAAAATATCTCATGAAAATGTATTCCTGAGGTTGGGTTTGGGCAACGCCCAAGAAAAAATATTATTCACCTCAGGGTATCATTTTATAGAGATAATTTTATGCATTCAGGGTATCATTTTCAAAAACTATTGACAGCATATAACAAATTAAATTATTACATACTTTACATTTTAAGTTTTATCTCCAAACCTTCATATATTTTTTATTATCTATTTATACTGCTCCGCACACCATATCAACTTCTATCGTTACCTTAATTTTATGATTTTCTATTCTTTTAACCCTATTTTTACCTTTTTTCTCAAAACTAACAAAATCTTCAAAAGCAGTAAATTCAACTATTTTATCGTATCTTTTAGATATAGCACCGAGCAACATTCCACGTGCGTCACAGGAAGTTTATATTCATGTCTACGCACTACCTTAAATCATACAATATTTGGTGCGGGTAGTCATGTCTACGATACACACTGCTATATATCTGAACATACTTTAATATGAATTTTATCTATAATTTCTTTTCTCCTGTAACCGTTTTCCAATATATTAAATACTTCAAAAAATACTTTTGCATCTAATTCTGTTATTAATGTTTCATCCATATAAGAAATTCTATTTTCTTTATCTATTGTATTTGTACCTATATTATCAGAATTTAATATAAATTTCAAGGCAAATGGATTTACACTTCCATCTTTATTGTAATCGCCTACAATAATTTCTTTTATCATACATTTAAAAGAATTATCTTCAAACTCATTAATTAAATCATTATTGCTATTAATGTTTTTTCTCATTGTTTGAACTCTCTCTTTTACTTTTTCTTCAGATTTTGATGTTGATATTGCTTTTTCTATCTTCTTATCACAGCTTTTTATTTCATCTTCAAATTCTTGTCTTTTCTTTGTATATGTTTCATCATCTATAATTCCATTAAGATTCTTTTCTACTAATTTATCCATTTGTTTTTTGCAATTATCTTTTTTAGCCTTTAAATCTTCTATTACCGAATTCACATTATACTTTGTTAATACTTTTTCTATTTTGTTAAAAAAGTTATCTACTACACTTTTATTGTTTCTTAATAATTAATTATGAACTGTAATAAAGCATTGTTGCAAAACTTGCTCTGGTATTCCTCTACTATTTGGACAATTTTCTTTTCCATGTTTAATTGAAGATACACAATTCCAAGCTACTTTTAAATTATCTTTTTGTCCCCATGTTTTCCTTGAGTATATTCTTCCACAAAAAGCACATTTAATTTTACCACTAAAAGCATATTTATTTTCTAATGTAGCTTGTCTTTCTCCTGGTTTTGCTCTTGACTTCATTATATCTTGTACCTTATTCCACATTTCTTCTGTTATTATTGCTTCATGATTATTAGTAGTATAATATTGGTCTACCTCTCCCATATTAATCATTCTTTTGTGTGAAATTGGATCTACAATAAATGTTAAACCTTGTATTACATCACCTTTATATTTTACATTTTTTAATATTTTCCTCACACTACTATCAGACTTCTACATTTCCTAATTTTGTTTTTACTCCTAAATCTGTTAGTTCTTTTGATATAATTGTAGCTCCTGCTCCTTGTAAATATCTATTATAAATGTACCTTACTGTCTTTTTTTCCTCTTCATTTATAGTTATAGAATGATTTTCTCTATCATAATCATACCCTAAACAACCATTAAATCCAATTAGTTCTCCTCTGTCTTTTTTCATTTTCAAACCTAACAGAACATGTGAAGATATGTTTTCACTTTCTTGTTGAGCCATTGCACTTAGTAAAGTTAAAACTAATTCTCCTTGTCCTGAACCTGTATTGATATTTTCTTCTTCAAATAGAATTGCAACATTTTTCTCTTTTAGCATTCTTACATATTTTAAAGTATCTAATGTGTTTCTGGCAAATCTTGATATTGATTTTGTTAGTATCATATCAATTTTCCCTTCCATTGAATCTTGTATCATTTTCATAAAGTTTGTTCTTTTAAAATCTAAAGTGCCAGATATTGCGTCATCTGCATATATTCCTGCAAATTGCCATTCTGATTTACTATTTATTTTTTCATCATAATACTTTAATTGTGATTGATAACTATTTAATTGTTCTTCATTATCTGTGCTTACTCTACAATATGCACAAACCCTTAATCTTTCTTTGATTGTTGTTCCTGTTACTCTGTTAATTCTTCCGTTTGTTTTCTCTATGACTTGAATTTCCATCTTTCCTCC
>CAOKRC010000035.1 GCA_948471035.1 uncultured Clostridium sp. | reverse complement strand
CGTATGGTGGTGTGAGAGGGAATAAATAAAATAATTATTTATTCTCTACTCGATTGACATTTAATGTAAATTCATGATACAGTTTAAGCATAAAAGAAGTTAAAAAAAATTAGGCTTCTTAAAAATAATGAAAGGAGAAAAAAGTATGAGAAAGCAATTATTCACAAAATTTTTTGCAGTATTATTGATAAGCATTACATTTTCTATGCTTATTATGACTGGAAATGTTCAAGCTATGACTCAAGAACAAACAAATCAAGACTTAAATGAGATTTTAGAAACAGAAGAAAAGATTATGATGTATGATGCAAAAACTAACGAAACAACAGAAGTTGATGTTGAGGAGTTAAAGCAAGTATTATCATCACAAACTAGAGTAAGAGGAGGTAGCTATGATAGTATTGCTCCCTATGATCCATATGCAAATTCAAACATTGTAAACAATGCAATAACACCACTTTCTGCTAATTCTGCTGAAAGAGTTACTAATACTTATAATTTCCCTAATAGAGTAACTTGCAGGATAAAAGCTCAAACAACTAAGAATAATGTAACATATAATGTATACGGAACATGTGCAATAGTTGGACCAAATGCAGGATTAACAGCTGCACATTGTGTGTTTGACAAAGATAATGGAAATGCAGCATACAGAAATTGGACTATATACCCTGGATGTAATGGGTTAGATAGTAATGGAAATCCTATATATTATGGAACAGCATGTGGTTGGGATAGAGTATATTATTCAAACAAATGGATGGAAACTCATAGTGATCAATATGACTGGGCTATTTGTGTATTACAATCAGATGTTGGTAATCAATTAGGTTGGTTCGGTGTTCAATCATACGGTTCTAATTCAGAACTAAATAATGTAGGCGTTAAAGTTTATGGTTATCCAGGAGATACTAATTATGGATTTTACAGTGATGCTAGATATCAATATACAACAGGAGAAAAAATCACATCAGTTGGGGATAGATATTTTAGATATTCTGGATGGACATTTGGCGGTTTTAGTGGTGGTCCAATTGCTCGTACTTCAGATAATTACATTGTTGGTGTCCACTATGGTTTAGTTTGGAATACTCCTACAGGTGTAAGAATAACACAAGAAATGATAGACATTATTAGGAGTCTTAATTAGAAATATATAGATATAAAAGAACATTACAATTCTGTAATGTTCTTTTTATTAAAATCAATAATAATCGTTAATCTAAAATTGAATGATGTTATGGAATTTATTGACAAATCTAGGAAAATAAGGTAATATATATAATACAATATTTCAGGTAAATATTGTATTATATAGGGGATTGCTAATAGTTAAATGGAGGTATAAATATGACAACTAACATTTTTAAACGGAGTATAAGTTTTTTACTTGTGCTCATCATGGCAGTAGCAACCACATCAACAGCCTTTGCAAAAGAGAACCAAGCAACAGGCTTAACCGATGAAGATTACACGGAAGTTTCCGAGTATATTCTTAATGTAAGCGACACAGGAGAAATAACTTTAGTTGCAGAAGATTCAGAGATTATTCCATTCGACAATTCACCTGTTCGTGGAGTTGTTCCCAGCAATGGATACATTGACTTAAATCCTACATTAGAAAGTTATATAGGGTTTAATAAGAATTTTGTAGTTAATGCAACTTCGAATAGCACATCTGGAGCATTGTTCGTGTACTTGTATAAGCCAAACGGCAATCTCCAATCGAATGACTGGATAATGGGTGTTAATGAAGTTGTTAAGTGGAGTGTATTTCTTCCCTCATCTGGTACATGGAGGGTGCGGTTTGTAGCACAAGGAACAACTGCACCTGTAAATGTCTATGCTCGGTGGGAATGAACCACATTATTTAACAAAAAAAGAAGCATTAAGAACTGATTAGTTAGCCAATCCTCTATAGGTGGGAATGTATTAAATTACATTCCCATTTTTTAGTAATATAATGGAGTTATTTATTAATATGTTAATCTAGTAAAAATGTAAGTAGTAAAAATAGCTTTTAAACGGACATACTGTTTTATCTTGAATATATAAGAAAAAATCTATAAATTATAAAATTATGAAATAAAAAAGAGTTGCTAATTATGTACATTTATGATATACTAAAGAATAAAAAGTTAGCCATACTTTGTGTTGGTGCTTCTCCTTTTGAAGAACAAGCATTTAATGAAGTAAAAGCACATAATCTCAAAGAAGATTTGAATAATATTCCAATATTCTATGGCAGAGGTGCTTGGGATGAAGAAAATATGACATTTAGAGATAGAACTTTATGCAAGATGTTGCAAAAGGCAATCGCAAAAAAAGATCCTAATACTTATGAACCTTGGATGAAAGCACTAATGAGTGCAGCAGGAGAAAAATGTGATTGGACTGATAAAGAATATCTAAAACCATTGTTAAATTGTATTAACTAAAAAATTACAATTTGAAAGTGAGATGAGAATATGGGAGATACAGAAATAATCTGCTCTAATAGAGATATTACTAAAAGATTAAGGCAAGTAGTTACTGATGATACTTTATGGCAAAGAGTATATATTTTTTGTAAGCATTTAGCAAAATTCATTCATGCACCTATATCATTAAGTGATTATAAAAGAATAGAAAAATATACTAACGACAAAGAATTAGTAGAAGCAGTATATAATGCTATAAAAGATTATTTCTATGTGGATAACACAGATGGTCATTTCGATATTATAGGACACTCTTATTGTGTGGCATTGTTATCTCAATCAAAATATAATAGAGAAAGTACAATAGATTATTTAAATAGATGTGCAGACATTCTAATAAAGAATAATGAGCAAGGTTATGGATTAGCAATATACAGAAATATGAAAACATTAAGCAAAGAATATCCTGATTTAAAGGATTTAGAAAAAAAGTTACAATGTTTTAAAGATTATGATTATTGGAAAGAAAAGAATAACAAGTAATTGCTAAATTACAAGTTGATGAAATAAAAAATATAAACAAATTTAAGAGATATTAAGAAATTAGTATCTCTTTTTTTGTTGGAAAGGTAGTGAAAAATATGCCTTATATACCACCAGAAATAGTAAAAAAAGCAGAAGAAATGGACTTATTAACTTACTTGCAAAACTATGAGCCAGATGAGTTAGTGAAGATAGGAAACGGAACATATACCACAAAAACACATGATAGTATGAGAATAAGTAATGGGTTATGGAATTGGTTTTCAGAGGGTATAGGTGGAAAAAATGCTGTTTCTTATCTAATGAAAGTAAAAAAATATTCCTTTTTAGAAGCTATACAAACAATTATAGGCAATATAAATGTTAAGCAGCCTGTAATTTATAAAGAAGAAAAACAAGAAAACATTGTGTTAGTTTTACCAACAAAATCAAATAATTGTGATCGTGCAAAAAGATATTTAATGAGTAGGGGAATTGCCCCAGAGATAATAAAAGAGTGCATAGAAAACAATGTGATTTATGAAAGTGAGCCTAATCACAATGTTGTTTTTATAGGTGTAGATGATGAAAATTGTCCAAAGTATGCTTTTTGTAGAGGTACAAACGATACAAGATTTATGGGAGAATCGAAAGGAAGTGATAAAGCATATACCTTTAGATTAAAGGCAAAAACAGAAAGCAATAGAGTACATTTATTTGAAAGTGCTATTGATTTATTATCTTATGCAACATTATTAAAAATGAAAAATATAGACTGGCATAGAGAAAATATGATTTCACTTGCAGGAGTAAATAGCCCATCAAAGACAAGTGAAAATAATAAAATACCAATAGCAATAAAAGAATTTTTAGAGAAGAATCCTAACATAAATGAAATACATTTGCATTTAGATAATGATGAAGTTGGAAGAAATGCAAGCATAGCTTTGCAAGAAACACTATCAAAAAGCTATAAAGTTTTAGATAGACCTGCACCATTAGGAAAGGACTGCAATGATTATTTACGATATATGTTAGGTATAAAAAAGTTGAATAAAACAGCAAAAGAAAAGGTATGCGAAGTAGCAAGATAAAACAAAAAATGGAGGAAAACAAATTATGAATCAATATAAAATTGAAATGAAAGAGATATTTAGAAAAGAAATTTTAGTATGTGCAGAAAGTGAAAAAGAAGCAACAGACATTGTAGAAAAGGCATATTTAAGAACAAATATGTTAGACCATTCTTATAAAGATTTAGCAGCAGTTGAAACAAAAATTATTGGAAAAAGAGAAGAAAATAACTATGATGAAATGGAAGAAGAAAACATTATTGATAAGGAAAATAGAGAAAATATCAAAGGAACTATTGACCAAATGTATGAAAATCTTAAAGAAATGGAGAATGCTTTAACAGAAGATGACATTGTATATATTGATATGTTAATTGAAAATTTGGAAGATAATATTGAAGATTTAAAAGAAGTTGTAAGAGAAATTGAATAAATTTTGAATAAAAATCAGCTTAAAAAATAGAAAAAATACAATAAAAAAATATGTAGTTTTATTTTAGCTTATTTTAGAAATGTAAAAATGATGTCCTAGCAAGCACTGCATTTGTCTATACGCAAATGCAAATTATGGGGACACCCCAAACCCCATAAAAAATAATTGTAGAAAGAGGTGTGAAATTTTTATTTGAGAAAAAGAGATATTCTAAAAACTTTTTATGTAGATGATGAAGAAAACAAAAGATTAAAACAAAATGCAAAGAAAGCAGGACTTAATGAAAGTGCTTATATAAGAAATCTTATTATGGGATACAAACCAAAAGAACAACCAACAGAAAATATGTATGAGATAATAAAACAATTACAACTTGTTGGAATAAACTTAAATCAAATTGCAAGAAAAGCAAATGCTTTAGATATAATTGATGCACCATTTTATAAAAAGGTTTATACAAAATGGAATGAATTAGCAGAAAATATAAAGAAAGAATTTTTAGATATGGAAAAGTAAAATGGCTACAACAAAAATAAAAGCAATAAAAAAAAGACTTGATCATGTAATTGTTTACACTACTAATCCAAGTAAAACAAGCAAAGAAAAATATAGTGAACTTCATAATGTTATAGAGTATGCAAAGTCATCATATAAAACAGAAGAACAATTATATGTTACAGCAATAAATTGTGATAAAGATTCTATACATGAAGATATGATGAGAACCAAAAGAAGATATAGTAAAACAAATGGTGTTTTAGGTTATCATGCTTTTCAGTCTTTTGCAAAAGGAGAGGTAACTCCAGAAATTGCACACGAAATTGGTGTGAAATTAGCAAATGAATTATGGGGCGATAGATTTGAAGTTATTGTAACAACACATTTGAATACAGAACATATACACAACCACTTCTGTTTAAATTCTGTTTCATTTAAAGATGGAAAAAAATATCATGACTGTCATGAAACTTATGCTCTAATGCGAGAAACATCAGATAGACTTTGCGAAGAATATAAGTTGAGTGTAATAGAAGAAAAAAAGTGTCCAAAAAGTAAAATAGATTACAGAAATTTTTATAAATCAGAAGTAAAAAAATCTAATCATCATACTATTGCAAAAGAAGATATTGACTATGCAATAGGACAAGCATATTCATACAAAGATTTTTTATCTATATTAAATAAAATGGGTTATACAGTAGAAAATCGTTATGGAAAATTAAGTGTTAGAAAAGAGCCTTACAAAAAGAATATAAGAATTGAGAGAGCATTTGGAGATGACTACAAAATTGAAAATATTGAAAAAAGAATTTATGAAACACAAGCAATTAGAGAGCCATTTCCAGAAGTAAGAGCGAAATCTAAAAGATATAGAGTGGTAAAAAAGCAAAATCTAAAAAATAGAAAAAAGGCTAAAGGAATAAAAGCATTATATTTGCATTATTGCTTTTTATTAAAAGTGTATCCAAAAAATAAGAATATGAAAAAAAGATATTCAAAAGAAATGAGAGAAGAAATAAAAAAGATGGATAAAATTTCAAATGAAGCAAAGCTATTGTGCAGAAAAAATATTCAATCTGTTCAAGAGCTTTCAGCATATAAAAAATCACTTATACTTGATAGAAAAGAAAATAAGGCAAAAGTAGAGAGCTTATGGAAGAAAAATAGGAAAGCAGCTAATGAAAGCGATAAACAGAAAAATTATGAAGAAATAAAAATGCTTCAGAGTGAAATAAAAAAACTAAACCAAGAAATTGAGTTAATAGAAGATATTGAAACAAGAACACAAAAGATAAAAGAGATTATTGATGAAGTAGAAAATAGAAATCAAGATAAAGAAAAGGAGAAAGAAAATAGTGAGTATATCAAGTGATTCAGCAGAACAAACTATTAGGCTAACACTAGAAGGAATGGAAGTAGTTGCAAAGATAAGTGGAGTAGCTATAAAAAATATTGCTGTTGCATTATATACTATATCGCAAGATAAAAAACAGACTAGAGGAAAAGCTAGATTAAATGATATGATAAAAAGTGATAACGAATTAAAAATCTTCTCTATTAAAAAAGAAGATATGAAAACTTTTTGCCATGAAGCTAAAGGCTATGGAATATTATATTGTGCTTTGGTAAATAGAAAAAACAAAAACATTGATGGTATGGTAGATATAATGGTAAGAGCAAAAGATGCACCACAAGTAAATAGAATTGTAGAAAGGTATAATTTATGTACTTATGATAAGGCATCAATTCAAACAGAAATTGAGAATGAGAAAGTTACTACTAAAAATGAAAAAGACTTGTCAGATAATGCACCAGACATAGGAGAGGAAAGAACAGAAGTAAATGAAGCTATGGTAGATGATATTTTTTCTAAACCAAAGGAAAATGAAAATCAAAACCCCGAAGTAGCAAAAACGGAAAAAAACCCTCCGTCAGAGCCTTCCTTGAAGAGCAAAAACAATTCCGAGGGGGTTACTAAACCTGCACAAAAAGAATCTGTTAAGAAGAAATTAAAAGAAGCAGAAGCAGAGTTAAAGGTTGAAACGGAATTGAAGAATGCTCAAAAATCGAAAGAAAGTATTATGGTAGAAATGCCACAAGTACAAACACCAAAAATAGAAATAGGAAATAAGGAAAGGGGTAAATGAACATGGGAGAATTAGACCAAGTATTTGATAATTATAGCAAGAAAAATCGACAATATAATAAAGAAGAATGGATTGAATATAAAAAACAAGAAAAACAAGGAGTATATGCACTAATTGATACAACAGCAGAAAAGATCGTACAAGATGGGCAAGAATTTAAGAAATATTTAGATACTCAAAGTAAGTTTGAGCAATATTCAGTAGGAAATAGTTTACTAATAACAGCACAAATGCCAGAAGCAACAGTTTTAAGAGATTATGATAGTTGGACAAATGTAGGTGGCTTTCCAAAGAAAAATCGTAAAAATGATATAAAAATATTAGAGCCAGCAGATTCTTATATGAGAGAAGATGGAACAAAGGCAACAAATTATAATGTAAAATACTTAACTGATATATCACAAGTTAGTATAAGAAAGAAACCAAATCCTATAATGAGATATGATAATAAATTATTATTAAGAGTATTTTTAAATAGTAGCCAAGCAAAGGTAGAAGTAGTAAATGAAATACCAAATACAGATAGAAGTGCATTGTATGATTCAGAAAAAGATGTATTATATATTGCAAGAGGTGCAGAAGCACCACAAATTTTCCATGAAGTAACACAAGAGCTTGCAAAACAAGAAATAGGAGAAAATACAGAATTAGATGCTTTCAAAGCTAATTGTGTATCTTATATGGTTTGCAAAAAATATGGCATAGATGTTTCAAATTATAATGTAACAGATATTCCTTATGAACTAAAGGAATTATCAGCAAAGGAAATAAGAGAAGAATTAGAGCCAATTCATGATGCAATGGAAAATATAAGTGGAAGAACAAGTCATTGTATAGAACTACTTGCAAAACAAAGTAGAGAAAAAGAACAAGCAAGATAGGAGAAAAATGTATTGGAAGAACAAAGAGTAGTAATGTTAAATAAGTACGAATATGGAATGATAATAAATTCCCTTAACGAACTTCGTACGAAGTTAATAAGAGAAAACAAATCAACAGAGTTTGTAAATGAATTATTATTAAGACTATTAAATATCCCCATTAGAAAAAGAACTATATTTCAAAGGGAAAGAGTAAGTAACGAGAGATAATGAGAAAACAAATGAGTTTTTGTATATATTAGGTATAATTCCAGTAGTATGGGTAGCTATTCTAATTGCACCATATATAAATAATGGAATAATAGGAATAATAAATAATTTTTCAAAAATAATGGAAAACCCATTTAATTTGATATGGTGTGAGAATAGCATAAAAACTATTCTTATTTTTATATGCTTTTATGTATTAGGAATAAGTATATATGAATCTACAAAAAAGAATTATAGAAGAAGAGAAGAACACGGCTCTGCCAAGTGGGGTATAGCAAGTGTACTTAATAAAAAATATAGGCAAAAGCCATTTAATGATAATAAAATATTAACGCAAAATGTAGCAATAGGTCTAAATGGAAAACAACATAGAAGAAATCTTAATGTTTTAATTTGTGGTCGGTAGTCGGTGCAGGCAAAACAAGATTCTATCGGAAAGCCAAATGTAATGCAATGTGGCTCAAGTTCGTATGTAATCCTAGATCCTAAACGGCGAAATTTTGCGAGATACGGGGAATTTATTAGAGAAAAAAGGGTATGAGGTAAGAGTGCTTGACTTAATCAATATGGAAAAAAGTCATTGCTATAACCCTTTTAAATATTTAAAGACAGATAATGATGTTCAAAGGTTGGTAACAAACCTTTTCAAAAGCACGACACCTAAACGGAAGTCAGAGCCAAGATCCGTTTTGGGACACGGCAGCTAGTATGTTATTGCTAGCACTTATATTTTATCTCAAATATGAAGCTCCAGAAGATGAACAAAACTTTCCAATGGTAATGGAAATGTTAAGAGCAGGAGATGTAAATGAAGAACAAGAAAATCCTATAAGTGCATTAGATATTCTATTTGATAAATTGGAATATAATAACCCAGAGCATATTGCTCTAAAGTATTATAGAAATTATAGGTCAGGCTCTGCAAAAACATTAAAATCAATTCAAATTACACTTGCTGCAAGATTAGAAAAATTTAATTTAGAGAGTCTTGCAAACATAGTAAAAATTGATGAATTAGATTTGCCTAGTTTAGGCGAAAAAAAAGTGGCATTGTTTGCCCTAATTCCAGACAATGACACGAGTTTTAATTTTCTAGTAAGTATATTATACACACAATTATTTCAACAATTATTCTATATTGCTGACCATAAGTATGGTGGAAGTTTGCCAACCCATGTCCATTTTGTAATGGATGAGTTCGCAAATGTAAGTCTGCCAGATGATTTTGACAAAATTTTAAGTGTCATGAGATCAAGGTCAGTATCAGTATCTATCATTCTCCAAAATTTAGCACAACTTAAAGCACTGTTTGAGAAACAATGGGAAAGCATTGTACGGAAATTGCGATACTTTTTTGTATTTAGGTGGAAACGAGCAAAGTACCCATAAATATGTTTCAGAACTCCTACGGAAAAGAAACAATAGATTTAGACACACATGGAAAAAGCTCTGGTAGAAGCGGCAATTATTCGACAAATTATCAACTTGCAGGAAGAGAACTTATGACTCCAGATGAAGTGCGTTTACTTGACAATAAGTATGCACTTCTTTTTATTCGTGGAGAAAGACCAGTTAAAGACCTAAAATATGATATATTAAAACACCCTAATGTAGCTTTGACTACTGATGGCAAAGGAGAGCCTTATATTCATGGAAAAGTAGATAAAGCAACAGCTTCTATTATTGTGCTAGATGAAGATATTGAAGAAAATGAGATAGATACATTTGAAAAAGAACAATTACTAGAAAATTATGAACTCCTATCAGAAGAAGAATTAGAAGAATTTATTAGGGAGGTATCATAAATTGAAAAAGAAAAAAACTTTATTAAAAATATTAAAAAGGTCTTGCATAATTGTTTTGTATATTGTCGCATTATTTGTAGCACAAGCATCTCATGTGTTTGCAGCTGATGAGCCATTAACAGTAATAAATAATTTGTCAGACTTTATTTTTGGACTTATAAGAGCAGTTGGAATGATTATTTTAGGATTCGGAGTAGTACAAGTTGGTATGTCATTAAAATCACACGATCCATCACAGCGAGCTAATGGTTTCATGACATTGGCACGGAGGAGTAGTTATTACTTTCGCAAAGGAAATCCTAAATATTATAACAGGTGGTTAAAAAGTAAAAGGAGTAGGTTATTAGGAAAAAATAATCTACTCCTAAACAACTTTAAGGAGGTAATTTTATAGAAGAAAATAAAAAATATAAAATCATATATGCAGATCCACCATGGCAATACAAAGTATATTCAGATAAAGGCAAAGGTCGTTCAGCAGAAAATCATTATTCTACAATGAGTATAGAAGATATATGCAAATTACCAGTAGAGAAAATAGCTGACAAAGACTGTGTCCTTTTTATGTGGATGACTTTTCCAACATTAGTAGAAGGACTAAAAGTTTTGGAAAATTGGGGTTTTAAATATAAAACAGTTGCTTTTGTATGGATTAAGCAAAATAAGAAAACACCATCACTATTTTGGGGATTAGGTTTTTGGACTAGAGCTAATGCAGAGATATGCATATTAGCAACAAAAGGCAAGCCTAAAAGAATATCTGCGAAAGTGCATCAAGTAATTATATCTCCAGTTGAAGAACATAGCAAAAAGCCAGATGAAACAAGAAAAAGAATAGTGGAATTGTTAGGAGATATACCAAGAGTAGAACTATTTGCAAGACAAAAAGTAAATGGTTGGGATTCGTGGGGAAATGAAGTAAAATGCGATATTGATTTAATGGAATATGGAGATGATGAAAAATAGCAGAACTAAAAAAATTAGAAACAGTAGTAGAAGAAATACTACGAAGAGATAAACTTGCAAGAGAAGATGACTGTTACTTAATATTACAAGTAATAAGCAAATTATATCCTTATGAAGTAGGAAAGCAATTTGCAACAGTAATGTTTAATGCAAAGAATAAAGGAATAAGTTTTGAAAGCATTACGAGATGTCGAAGAAAATTACAAGAGAGAAATCCAGAGTTAAGAGATGAAGAAACAGCCAAAATGAGAAATAAAAAACAAAAAGAGTATATCAAGTATTCAAAACAAAGTTAGGAGGTGGTAGATATTGAATTGGGTAGTAGGAAACCTACAAAATGCAATAGAAACATGGAACTCAAAATTAAGTGAAATATGGACACTTGTATCACAATCGCCAGTTGACTTTAAAGGAGGAACTATTTGGAATGTAATAACTAATATTCATGGAGCAGTACAAGCCATTGCATTAGCATTACTTGTATTGTTTTTTGTTGTAGGAGTAATGAAAACTTGTCGGAAGTTTTGCAGAAGTCAAGAAACCAGAGCATGCCCTCAAACTATTTATACGATTTGCAGTAGCTAAAGTTTTAGTAACCTATGGGCTAGAACTTATGATGGCAATTTTTAAAATTGTGCAAGGTTTAGCAAGTACAGTAATGAGTGCAGCAGGATTAGGTGGAGCAACAAATACAGTTCTGCCAAATGAAATTATATCAGCAGTAGAAGCCTGTAATTTCTTTGAAAGCATACCATTGTGGGCAGTAACATTAATACGGAGGACTATTTATAACAGTATTGTCATTTGTAATGATTCTTACAGTTTATCGGAAGATTTTTCAAAATCTATCTATATACTGCAATATCTCCAATAGCATTTGCAAGTTTTGGTGGAGAGCCAACACAAAATATAGGAAAGAGCTTTATAAAAGGTTATAGTGCAGTATGCCTAGAGGGTGTAATTATAATGTTATCATGTATAATCTTTTCATTGTTTGCAGCAAGCCCACCAGTAGTAGATGCAAATGCAGCAGCAGTAACAATGGTATGGAAATATATACGGAGAATTGATATTCAATATGCTAGTGTTGGTAGGTACAGTTAAAATATCAGATAGATTAGTAAGAGAAATGCTAGGATTATAAAAAAGAAAGGAAAAATATGAAAATTGAAGAAAACAAAGCAAATACAGTTGATGGAGTAAGAAATAGTATAGAAAAAGATGTAAAGAAAATTTTGAAAGATAGCACTATTAAAAAGATGTTGAGTGAAAATTTCCATTTTAATAATGCTTATCCAGTATGTTATTTAATTAACACAAATCGACCACAAGAGTCTTTTGCAATATGTGCAGATGAAAGGCAAGAAGATGCACTCTTAGTAAAACCCTATATAAAGACCAAATCACTCAAATTTCAACATATAGATTATTACAATTTTAATTTTGATGACTATTTCTTTAAATTTGTGCAAAATGGACATGAAATAGGAAAAGTAAGTATGCAGGCACATTATGCGATATGGAGTCAAGTTGAAGCATGGTATCCATACGATATTAGATATAAAGAAGGAATGCAAAAATATTTAAAATATTGTAAAGCTAACAATATCACTAAAGAGAGAATAGATAAAGCCTGTGGTACGAAAATGACAGATAACATTATGAAATATTATCAGCCAGATAAAAAGAATAAAAGAAAAAATAGAGATAGGGAGAGATAAAATTGCAAGAACAAACAAAAATAGCGAGAGTATGGCACATTGAGAATAATGAATTGACTTGTAAAAATAAAAAAGTAGTATCAATCAATTTTAATGATATAGAAATCTCAATATTAAAAGAAGAAAAAGACTTTTATGCTCAAGATTTTCTAATTAAGGACAAGAACGATGAATATTGGAAATTAGGAATAGCACCTATTAAATTTCAGCTATTTGTAAACAATGAAGTTATAGAAAATGAAGAACAAACTAGAATTGAAGAATATAAAAAAGATATAACAAATGCTTATAAAAATATTGATTTAAAAGGATTCTGGCAAAAGAAAATAGAACAAAATAAATACTTTAATAAATGTGAATTAGAATATATCCATAGGCACTTTCCAGAGATTTATGAACAAGCAAAAGAAAGTAGAAGAACATTTGAAGAAAATAGAAATAGAAAACAAGAACAAGAAAGTCAAGAACAGGAACGAAAAGAACAAGAAAAGATAAAAGCTGTAAATGATAGATTCAAAAAAGCATTAAAAGAAATGAAATATAAAATCTTTATTGGAGAAATGGTTTCAGTTGAGGATTTTGAGTTTTATAAAGATGATAAATATAGTGGTAGAACGATACAAAATAATATTCTATATTTAGCAAAACTATATGGAATAAAAATACCACTAGCAACACAAGGCTTTATAAACAATAGATTAAAAAGTTATAACTTCAAAACAAGGGATTGCTTTTATAAAATAACAGATGAAAATAAGAGATGTAGCACAAAAATGGGGATTTATTTAGAGCAAATTTATCAAAAGATACAAGAAGAATATAAAGAGAGTTTAAAAAGGAAAATGAAACTTATACCAGAAAAAAGCATGGAAAGGTAGGAATTTTATGACAGGTAATAGTTGGAATTTAGAAAAAGCAAAACAGTTTATAAAAAACTTTGTAGGCGAAAGAACAGATTATTATATGATAGTTACAAACAAAGAAACAGAACAAGAAGGATGTGCTATTATAACAAAAGACAAAAAAGTAGCAGTATTTGAGGGAAAAGATGATGGAAGCGAAGATAGAGTATATAGTCAAAAGGAATTTAAAGAAAAATATAAAATTGAGAACATATATGTAGATTATGGTGCAGTTACAATAGAAGATATTGAAATGTCTATTTGTGATCGTGATTTAGACACAGAATATAGAGAAGCATTAGCAAAAAGTTTAGTAGAACTAAAATATATTAGTGATACTCCTTTGAATCTAAAATTCGGTACAGAAAAACAACAAAAAGAATTAGAAAGAGTTTGGAAAAAGCCATTAAAAGCAAAACAAATAACTGAAATAATAAATAATATTATGAACGAAATGAAAGGCGATTTTCAATATGGTCGATTTTTAAAGCTAGCATCATATTATTTAGATACTGCGAAAGAACTGCAAAAAAGAGAAGAAAAGAAAGTAAAAAGAGCAATGGAGGCTAGATAAAATATGAAATATTTAGTTACAAGTTACAAAGATAATGCAGAAAAACAGGAAATAGAAAGTAAAGGCTTATATTGCTATGATTTAAGACATAGTGATGAGGGTGGAGAAATTGCAACTATTGAGAAAAGTGTTTTAGTAAATAGAATAGGCTCTATTATTACAGATAAGGAATTAAAATTTGGCAATAAATACTACAATAATTTTATAGATTTTGAGGAATTTTCAGCTAGAAATACAGAAGTATATACAATAGAGCAATTACAAGATAATCCAAAAGAAAAAGTAAATGAAAATAGCCATAAAGTAATAAATGGCTATTCAATTCATAAAGAGGGAACTTGGTGTGAAATAACGAAAAATGGGAAGCACATTTTTGATGGAGTTGTAGATGTAAATATGACTCCAGAACAAATTTATCAAGAAGTAACGAAAGAAGTAGTTTTTTCTATAAATGGAAAAGAAGTTTTATCTTATGATTTCCTTAATGAATTTGCAGGAGAACGAGAATCAACTATTAAGCAATTAGCAGAAGAAAACAAATGTAATGTAAAAGATATAAAAGTAAGCATAAGAAAGCCAGAATTAAAAGAAAAAATATTAAAGATAAAATTTATTGGAATTGATAACTGGGACAGACCTGTTTATAAAGATGAAAAGGGAACAATATACAAAGATACTAATTTGGGAATAGGAGAAATGGACTTGCATACTTCTAGTAATAATAACTTTTATGGAGAGCCAGATATGTCTATAAAAGAAAATACTAAAATTGAAATAGTAGAAAGTTTTAATAGAAATAAAAAAGGAAGAGAGGCACGATAATTGGAAGTAAAAATCAATAGAGAAATAAGAGAATATACGGAAAGCATATTTTTTGGACTGTCATTAAGGCAGTTCATTTTTTCTATATGTGCTTGTGTAGTAGCTGTTATTCTATATTTTTTATTGAAACCTTATTGTGGAATTGAAACACTGTCATGGGTTTGCATATTAGGTGCAGCACCATTCGCAGCACTAGGTTTTATTAAATATAATGGAATGACAGCAGAAAAGTTCGTTGCAGCTTGGATTAAATCAATGATACTTACGCCTAAAAGATTAACTTTCAAGCCAATAAACTTATACTACGAAGATTTGAAAAATATAGAAAATAGAAAAGTAAAAAAAGAGAGAAAAATTAAAAACAAGGAGGATTCGCAAAGTATTGAAAACATTAAATAAATTATTCAAACAAGACAAAGAAAAGTTTGTCATACCACGAAGTGTGCAAGATGCCATTCCTATTAAGGCAATATGGGAAGATGGCATCTTTTTTATTGGAAAAAATAAGTATTCAAAATGTTATAAATTTAGTGATATAAATTATGCAGTAGCAAGTAGAGATGATAAAGAAGCAATGTTTTTAGAATATTCAGAGTTATTAAATTCATTTGATACAGGTGCTACTACTAAAATAACTATAATCAATAGAAGATTAAATAAAATTGACTTTGAAGAAACTATGCTATTACCTATGGAAAATGATGAGTTAGATAAATTTAGAAAAGAATATAATAAAATGTTGTTAGATAAGGCAACAGCCTCAAATGGTATAATACAAGAGAAGTTTATAACAATATCAGTTGATAAAAAAAGTATAGAAGAAGCAAAGAATTATTTTGCAAGAGTAGGAACGGACTTAATAAACCACTTTAAAGAATTAGGCTCTATATGTATTGAATTAGATGCAGTAGAAAGATTAAGAATATTCCATGACTTTTATAGAGTAGGAGAAGAAACATCATTCAATTTTGATATGATAACTAATATGAGAAAAGGACATAGCTTTAAGGATTTTATTTGTCCAGATTCTATGGAATTTGAAAGCGATTATTTCAAAATTGGAAATAGATATGGCAGAGTTATATTCTTGAAAGAGTATGCAAGCTATATTAAGGACAGTATGGTAGCAGAATTAACAGATATAAATAAAAATATGATGATGAGTATAGATGTTATACCAATACCTATGGATGAGGCAGTTAGAGAAGCAGAGAATAGAAGATTAGGAATAGAAACAAACATAACTAATTGGCAAAGGCGACAAAATGCCAATAATAACTTTTCAGCCATTATTCCTTATGACATGGAGCAACAAAGAGAACAAAGCAAAGAGTTTTTAGATGACTTAATAACTCGTGATCAAAGAATGTTTATATCAGTTCTTACAATGGTGCATACAGCAGAAAGCAAAGAAGAACTAGACAATGACACAGAGGCATTGCTAACAATAGCAAGAAAGCATTTATGTCAGTTCGGTGTGCTAAAATTTCAGCAACTTGATGGCTTAAATACAGCTATGCCTTTTGGAGTAAGAAAAATTGATACTTTAAGAACACTTACAACAGAATCGCTTGCAGTATTTATGCCATTTCGAGTACAAGAGATACGACACGAAAACGGAATATACTATGGGCAAAATGTTATTAGCAAAAATATGATTATTGCAGATAGAAAGCAATTATTGAACGGAAATAGCTTTATTCTAGGTGTTAGTGGTAGTGGAAAGAGTTTCATAGCAAAAGAAGAAATAGTTTCTATAATGTTAAAAGATCCTAACGCAGATGTGATAATTGTAGATCCAGAAAGGGAAGCAAGTTCACTTGTAAAATCGTTAGGTGGAGAAGTAATAAAAATATCAGCAACAAGTGGAAATCATATCAATGCTATGGACATGAACAAAGATTATGGAGATGGAGCAAATCCTATCATATTAAAATCAGAGTTCATACTTTCACTATGCGAACAACTAGTAGGCAGTAATAATTTAGGTGCAAAACAAAAATCTATAATAGACAGATGCACAGCAAGTGTATATAGATATTACCAACAAGGAAATTATCAAGGAACACCACCTACACTACAAGATTTCTATGAAGAACTATTAAAACAGCAAGAGCCAGAAGCAAAAGAAATAGCACTTGCTATTGAATTGTTTGTAAATGGTAGTTTGAACACTTTTGCAAAATCTACAAATGTTGATACACATAATCGTTTAGTGTGTTATGACATTTTAGATTTAGGAAAGCAACTACTACCTATTGGAATGTTAGTAGTGCTAGATTCGATTTTGAATAGAATAACAATGAATAGGTCAAAAGGTAGAAATACCTTTATTTTTATTGATGAAATTTACTTGTTATTCCAATATGAATATTCAGCAAACTTCTTATTCACTTTATGGAAAAGAGTTCGTAAATATGGAGCATATTGTACGGGAATAACGCAAAATGTGGAAGATATGTTACAAAGTCATACAGCAAGAACAATGCTAGCAAATAGTGAGCTTATTATCATGTTAAATCAAGCTAGTACAGATAGAGTAGAGCTTGCAAAATTATTAAATATATCAGACTTACAAATGAGCTATATTACAAATGTAAATGCAGGAGAAGGGCTAATAAAAATAGGAAGTTCACTAATACCATTTGTAAATAGATTCCCACGAAATACAGAGTTATACAAACTAATGACAACCAAACCACGGAGAGGGTGTCGCATAGTGAAAAAAATATTATATGTATTTTGTATTATGCTGCTAATAAGTTCAATTCTTATTAGCAGTTATTGTATTTATAAAGAATTGAAACAAAATAAAGAACAAGAAAACAATTTTGAAGAACTAATTGAAATAGTAGAACAAACAAATCCAGAAGATAAAAAACAAGAAGAAACAGTAATAAATATAGATAACTTATATGCTATCAATAGTGATATTGTAGGTTGGTTAAAAATAAATGATACAACAATAAACTATCCAATAATGCAGACAAAAAGTAATCCTAACTATTACTTGCATAGAGATTTTTATAAAAAGTATTCATCTTATGGAACACCTTATATGTCAGAAGAATGCAATATAAACACAAGTGATAATCTTGTAATATATGGGCATCACATGAATCATAAAAAAGTATTTGGTGCATTAGAAAATTATAAATCAAAAGAATTTTACGAAAATCATAAGATTATAGACTTTACAACATTGGAAGAAATGAAAAAATACGAAATTTTTGCAGTATTCAAAACAGTGGTATATAGCAAAAATACTTTTAAATATTATAATTTTGTGAATTTTAGTAATGAAGATGAGTTCAATACATTTGTAAATAAGTGTAAAGAATTATCATTTTATGAAACAAATATAAAACCAAAATATCATGATAAATTTATTACACTTTCTACTTGTGAATATAGCAATAAAAACGGAAGATTAGTAGTTATTGCAAGAGAAATAAACAATTAGGAGGTGTTTGTTTGGCAGATATTAAAGTTAAACAGAGTAAAAAAGGAACAATAAAAACAATTAACAAAGCAGTAGTTGGAACAGAAAAAATGAAAGACAGATTAGTACAAGCAAAAGACAAAACAAAAGAAACATACCAAGAAGAAACAAGTAATAATGGAACAGAATACGCAATAAATAAAATATCAAAAACAGCAAGTAATCTTCCTAATAATGTTTACAGACTTAATAAATATGGCAAGAAGAATTTTGACAAAACAGTACAAAATATACAAAATGTAAATCAAAAAATAAAAACGATAAAAAAGAAAAGCCAAGTAAAAAAAGTTGCAAAGAAAATGAAAACAGTAACAAAGACTACTAAAAAAGCTATAAAAACGGCAGATAGAACAATAAAAACAACAAAAAAAGCAGCTAAAACAACAGCAAAAGCAACTAAAAGAGCAATACAAATGGCAAAGGCAACAGCAAAAGCCACAGTAAAGGCGATAAAAGTAGGAATAAAAGCAACAATAGCAGCAATAAAAGCTATTATAGTTGCAACAAAAGCACTAATTGCGTTTTTAGTAGCAGGTGGATGGATCGTTGTTTTAATTATAATTGTAGTTTGCTTAATAGCAATGCTAGTTAGTTCAATTTTTGGTATTTTCTTTTCAAGCGAAGATACAGGTAGTACAATAACTGTAAATGGGCAACAACAAGTAGTAACAATGAATCAAGTAATAGCAGACTTAAATACAGAGTTTATGAATAAGATAACACAAATACAAAAAGATAATCCTTATGATGAGTATGATATAAATTCTCATAGAGCCGAATGGAAAGATGTTTTAGCAATATATACAGTTAAGTTAAGTAATGGTAATAATGAAGCAGATGTTATAACCTTAAATGATGAAAAGGTTAATCTTCTAAAAGAGATTTTTTGGGAAATGAATGAAATATCATTTACAAAAGATGAGGAAAGTCATGAAGAAATAAGAATAGGTTTAACATCTACTGATAGAGTAACAGTAACAAAAGTTAAGTTGCATATTACGATAACAGGAAAAACAGCAAATGAGATGGCAGACAAATACAATTTTAGTCAAGAACAAAGGAAACAATTACAAGAATTGACAGACAATAAATATGCTAATATGTGGGCATCAGTAATATATGGCTCATCTGTTGGAAGTAATGACATTGTGCTAGTTGCAGCTTCACAAATAGGAAATGTTGGAGGACAACCTTATTGGAGTTGGTATGGTTTTGATTCTCGTGTAGAATGGTGTGCTTGTTTTGTTTCATGGTGTGCCAATGAATGTGGCTACATTGAAGCAGGACTAATTCCAAAATTTGCAGGATGTCAGAGCGAGGGTGTTGACTGGTTTAGAACTTGTGGACTTTGGAAAGAAAAAGGATTCTCTCCAAAACCAGGCGACATTATTTTCTTTGACTGGGCAGATAAGGACACAGGAGTAAGAAGTGGACAAGCAGATCATGTAGGAATAGTAGAAAAAACAGAAAATGGAAGAGTTTATACAATAGAGGGAAATTCGAGCGATAGTTGTTGCATAAGAGATTATGATATAAACAGTTTAGATATTTTAGGGTATGGAACGCCAATGTACTAATAAAAATAAGCAGAAGAGCTACTTATAAAAAATAAGTATTTCTTCTGCGATTTTTTTGTTTTTTAAAGACAAAATGAAAAATAAATGATATAATGCAATACAGAATGGAGTGGAAACAATGACAACGCAATTTGTAGAGAATCTTATAAATGAAAAGATGATAAAAAATGAAAATGAAATTATCTTTACTTTCTATGAATTAAGAGTTAAGCATAATTTATCAGAAGAGGAAGTTGACAAATTTTTAGCACTATGTAAAACAAGACTAGAAGGTATAGATTATAAAGTTTATTTCACAGGTGCAAAATTTACATATCAAAATGCAAATAGAACAGTACAAGACAATGAACTTATGGTAGCAATAAGGGAATAATTTAGATGAATTAAAATATGGAAAAGAGGATGTAATAATGAAATATTCAAAAAGTGAAAAACAATTATTTAATGAGGCAGGAATATATGTTGAAGATAAAGATTATACAAAAGAAGAAAGAGAAAACTTAAAAATAAAAGTAACAGATTATATTATGAATCAGAGTTCAAAAGATATAAGTAATCTTAATAAGAAATTTAGCAATATTTTATATAGTTAAGTTGAAAGACTAATAGTAATTGTGCGCCCAGCAAAGGGTAAGTAATCTAACGGGTGGAAATCCCGTCTGGCTAAGGTCTAACCAACCACCAGTAGTGAGTTTTGTGCTTATGGCAGTAATGTTATGAGTAAAGCGTAAACAACAAGGAAGTAGGGTTAAAAGGCAATTCAGCCCCGAAATGTTACCAATTAAAAGGCAGACGTGCTAATTACCACGGAATGCAACATTTGAATAATTGTTATGGTGAAATTATTCAAACTTTTACGGGGTCATTAGAGCCAATCATACTTTACATAGAGATTACTTTATCAACTGGGGAGAGCCTAGTATTTCTTGTAGTAATACAAGTATGACAAACAACAATAAAACGGAGAATGTCAAAAGAATATTAGGCAGTCGGATAAGCTCATAGTAGTGGGGAAGTTTCTGTAATGGAAATGGAGCGAAGGGGCTTACGTAATAGCGGTCTTGATACGGAAACATTATCTGTACTCAGGGACAGGAGGAATAATGGAAACAAAACTAGCAAGAATAGCAGACAAATCAAGAAATGAAAAACGACCAATATTTACATCATTGTATCACTTAATCAATGAAGACTTATTAAAACAATGTCATAAAGAATTAGATGGTAGCAAAGCAGAAGGAATAGACAACGTAAACAAGAAAGAGTATGCAGAAAACTTAGAAGAAAATATCAAAGACCTAGTAATAAGATTAAAGAATAAAGCATATAAACCAGCGCCAGCCCTTAGGGTATATATACCAAAAGATAACGGTAAAATGCGACCACTAGGAATATCAAGATATGAAGACAAAATAGTACAATTAGCATTAAAGAAAATACTAGAAGCAATATATGAGCCAAAATTTCAAGATAATATGTATGGTTTCAGAGCAAATAACAGTTGTCACAAGGCAATAAAATATGTGCATAAAAGTATATCAACAACAAGAATAAACTACATAGTAGATGCAGATATAAAAGGTTTCTTTGACCATATAGACCATGACTGGATGATAAAGTTCATAGAATACAACATAAAAGACCCCAATATTATAGGCTTAATTAAGAAATATCTAAAAGCAGGAATAATGGACAAGGGGAAATATGTAGAAACAGAAGAAGGCTCAGCACAAGGAAATATAATAAGTCCAGTATTAGCAAATATATATATGCATTTTGTATTAGTATTATGGTATAAAGAAATAATTGAAAAGAGAGCAGAGGGAGAAAAATTTCTAGTAGTATATGCAGATGACTTTATTGCAGGTTTTCAATATAAAAGAGAGGCAGAAGCATATTATGAAGCATTAAAGAAAAGAATGAGTAAATTTGGTTTAGAATTGGAAAGTAGCAAAAGTAAAATAATTGAATTTGGTAGATATGCAGAACAAGATAGAAAAGCAAGAGGAGAAGGAAAACCAGAAACATTTGATTTTCTGGGATTTACATTTTATTGTAGTAGAACAAGAAAGGGTTTCTTTTGTGTGAAAGTAAAGACGAGTAAAAAGAAATTTAAGCAGAAAATAAAAGCAATGAAATTATGGCTATATGCTAACAGAGATATAAAGACTAAAGATTTAATGGATAAATTAAAAATTAAACTTTTAGGACACTATCGTTACTATGGAATTTCACATAATAGCGACATGATAGGAACTTTTAGACATAGAACATTAGAATATTTATTTAAAATATTAAATAGAAGAAGTAATAAAAGAAGTTACAATTGGATAGGCTTCAATGAAATGTTAAGATACTATAAGCTACCATACCCAAAGATATACTTTAGCTTATTTGATTAAAAAGTGAATGCTATTACGAAGAGCCGTATGCGGGAAAACTGCACGTACGGTTCTGAATAGGGGCTTGTGTCGTGAGGCACTTGTCTACTAAACTATTGCTCTAATTAAGGAGGAAATGTAAAAATGAAAAATAAAAATGTTAGAAATAGTGGAATGGGATTTATTAGTGTATTAACTTTAATATTCATAGTGTTGAAGTTAACGAATAACATTAGTTGGTCTTGGATATGGGTATTATCTCCAATATGGATTACAGCTGTTTTACTTATAATAATTTTTGCAGTTATTATGATAGGTGGTAGAATAAAAAAAGGAAAATGGTAAACACAAAATTACAATATATCACTAGGAATGGGGGAATAATAAATGAACTTTAAAGAATATGGA
>CAOKRC010000034.1 GCA_948471035.1 uncultured Clostridium sp. | reverse complement strand
CAAGTTCTTTACTGATATATTTATGGTATTGTTTGATTTTTTCATCTTTAATTTTTTTTATGTATATTTCCATATAATTAAAGTTTATATTACTATCTGAATCCATGGGTAATAATATTTTTTGTTTTTTTAGCCTTTCATTTGATAATTTATATCCATAACAATATTTTTCTTTTTGTTTCTGTAATGTTGCTATTAAAAATTCAGCTATTTCTTTATTTATTTTGTTAGTTTTATCAATTAATATTGTAACATCAGATGTTGCTATAAACTTGTAATTATGATAAAATGCCAAACCTACTCCATTACCATTATTATGAATTGTTAATGTATTTTCATAAATGGTCTCATTATCATTTGGTGTTATGAAATCATAAAAAGCATTATTTTTATCGGAAGCTGATATCAGTGCTACATTTCCTCCAAAATTCCTTTTTGTAACATCTTTTGCATTACCTCTAACAACATTAAAAATAGATTGAATTTCTACTTCTTTCCATTGAATATTATCTATATTACTCATTTGCATTATCCTTTCTAAATAATTTTTCTTTTCCATGAGTTACCATATTAAATTCAAATGTTAAATAATCTGCAACAACCTTTTCAAATTCTTCTTGTTTTGGGATTTCATCATTAAAATAATAGAAACTATGTAGCCACTCATCTTCATATTCTACAGTTGTCTTAACACAAAATTTATTTTGTGCTTCTATTTTACCATGCCATACATCTAGTAGATGCTGCTTTTTATCTTTTGCTGATTCAGTTTCTACTAATCCAATATGTTTTCTAACTTCATATCCATCATCGGAAAAATCGATAAACTTGCAAATTTTTGATTTAGGATGTGATTCGTTTGCTGTAAATATGGCAATACATGGATTAGTTCCAACTCCATAGAAAGTATTTATATTAAGTATTATTACGCCCTCTAATGTATGATGCTTTAATATATTTTGCTTAATTGTTTTTTCGTATGTATTTTTTCCTGTCATACTACTCTGTGGTACTATTACAATACATTTTGATCCTTTAGTAAGAGAATCTAATAAATGTTCAATAAAGTTCAATTCACATAGTTCAGGAGATACTTTTCCCATAGAATATGGTGGATTCATCATTCCTACAGTTGCACCCTTTAATTGCAACTCATTTGAATCTTTTTTTAAAAAGTCATCACATATTAAATTACTTTTCCCATCTCCACGCAAAATCATATTTGTTGTCGCTATTGTAAACATATATGGTTGTAATTCAATTCCATGTAACTGATTTGCTCTAATGTTTTTTATTTGTTCATCATTTTGAGCCTTCTTTATCATATTGTGCATAGCTGAAATTAGGAAGCCACCTGTTCCACAACATGGATCAAATACTACATCATCTGGTTTTAAATTTATTAGTTCAGCAAACAAATCACATATATGTTTTGGAGTTAGTACAATTCCAAGACTTTGTCCATCTCCTCCAGAATAGCTCATAAATTCTCCATAAAATCTCCCCAAATAATCTTCTGAAGAATTATTATATCTTATTGATCTATACAATTTGTTATATAAAAATTCAGTATAATGTTTTAGTGGTGTCTTTCCAAGATAATCATCCTTTTCATTTAATTTAGGTGTATCTTCTATAATTTTAAATTGTGTTATTAATTTATCTTTCTTAGTTTCAGGTGATACTCTTGAACGTCTTAAATTACTTTCAATAGCTTCCATTATCTTTTTTCCATCAGTTTTAGTATCATCTCCTGTTAAAGAGTCTATAGAAAAATTTCCATATTCCATTTCCCTTAAAGCAAGAAGAATTCCACTAACAACTAATGGCTTTTCTTGATCTCTTAAATTTCCATAATTTCTTAAATATTCATGTAATTCTTGTGCATCTTTTAATAACTCTTGTGTTGTCTTTTCTTCATCTGTATCTTCCTTTAATATTTGTCTAACATAATATTCATCTATATTTTCATTATTAAAAGATATAAAACTTTCTACTTGGGGTAATTTCGTAAAATATTCTCTCCCTTCTAAAAAAATGGGTTGTATTATATGTCTTTTTTCATCTCCACTAATTCCAAATGCTATAGCTTTTTTATAATTTGTATTTTCTAGAATATGTTTTGCGTAAAAATATGCACCATTTAATGCATAATCTTGCACTGATTTTGGTGAAAGATCTAATATTCCTTTTTCATCATATTTCTCTTGCTTGTCTATATTTGCCTTATCTTCAATAACAATAAGAAAATCTTTAACAACTCCGCAATATTCTGGAAATCCTACATTCCCTTTGCCATTTTTAGATGCTGTCTTTAATGCTTCATCTATTTCCTTTATATTACTACCTTGAGCTGTTAATAATATATCTGCATCTTTTAATAAATCATTAACCCATAAATCTGTGTTTACTTCTTTTTTTGCCATTATATTTTCCCCCATTACCACTTATACTACTTCTATTATATTTTATATCATAAAATGACATTTTTCTCAATAGTTTGCCCTATATTTGTCCTCATAGTTCTCATTTAGTTCATTCCACTAATTTCCATTATGTTCTATTTTTAACCGCTCTTCATATTGTTTGATTAAATATTTTATTTGAGTCATATCTTTTTGTTATACAATTTTTTACTAATTTACTACAACATCAATTACATTTATGTTATAATACAAATATCCTTGGAGGTAATAAAATGGATAAAACAAGATATAAGGAAAATCCTAATATTGAATATGAATATGTTGGAAATAAAGTTCCTAATGAAATCTTTAAATTTTATAATTATATTAATTTTGATATAGAGCATATGAACTCAAATGATGATGTTTGCACTCCTATGGAATGTGTTAAAACAATGATTGATTATATCCCTGAAAGCTTTTGGAAAAATAAAAAAGTTAAAGTACTTGATCCATGTAGTGGTAATGGTAATTTTGGTGCTTATTGCATTAGTAAAACTTCTGCTTCTAATATTTGGTATAATGAGTTAAATAATATTCGATTTGAAAATTGTAAAAAAATATTAAATCCTAGACATATGAATAATGAAGATTTCTTTAACTTAAGTGGTAATTGGAATACTAAATGGGATCTTATTATGGCAAACCCTCCATATTCTGGTGGTGGTAATAAAAATAAAAGTTTATCAAATGATTTTATAGAGCATTCTATAGACCTGTTAAATAATAAAGGCTATTTATGCTTTGTAACTCCTAATAATTGGATGACTTATAATACTAATAATACTACATTAAAAAAACTTTTAAATGAAGGATCATTTTTAGTAATTGATAATGATGTTAAAAAATATTTTCCTGGTGTGGGTTCATCTTTTACAATTTTTGTTTGGCAGAAAGGTGTTTTTGATAATAAAACAAAAATAATAAATAATTATCTTTTGAAAGATATACAGGAAAATGTTGTTATTCCTAAAGATTTGCCATTTATACCTTTATATGTTTCTCAAACTGTTATATCTTTAATCAAAAAATTAATGTCAAAGAAAAGAAATAGCTTTGATTATAGATGTGACTTACATAATTTTACTCAAAAAAAATATTTGAGTGATGTAAAAAACGATACTTTCAAATATGAAACTATACATACATTAAGAAAAACAAGGTATGCAAGTAAAAAACAGGATATTTATAATAAATGGATTATAGTTGTGCCTTTATCTACATATTACTTACCAATTATAAAGCATCACGTTAATGTAACTCAATCTGTAGGTTACATAGCATTTAAAACAAAAAAAGAGGCTGAAAATTATTTAAAAATAATAACTCAACCACATTTTAAATTGCTTGTTCATTTAACAAGATATGGAAATTTTAACAATATTATGGTTTTACGCTTTTTAGCTTTTGATAAAAAGTTTAGATTTTCTAAAAAGGAACTAAATGAAATTAACAAATTAGTTTCTTTAATCAAATATTAACTCTTCAACCTCTGTTGCATTTGCTTGTACATTTGCCAGAGGTTTTTTCCCAAATTGTTTTTTAAATTGTTTTATCATTATATCTTCAACTGCTAAAGTTTTTGGTGACGCAAATGGAACTGATTTTATTCCACGCCATTCTATAGAAACCTTATCTTCACTACAATCATACAAATATAAATTAAGTTCTTCTCTTGTTGTAACCATTGATTGTAAAATTTTTATATTAGTAGTTGAAGCTGTTCTCCAGTTATTAACTACTCCACAATTGTATGAACCTAATCTCTTTTTAAAAGTTGTTCTTGTATTTCCTATCTTTATAATATATTCGTTATCTTCTATAGTACAAGTAAACATATATGCTACACCTAATGCTCCATTAAAAATTCCTTTTTCTCTTTCACTTACAAAATCATATGCTTGTATTCTTTCATTTTTTCTTTTTCCTTCTTTCGTTATATTTAATGGCTTTACTCTTAATTTACATATATATTCAAAATCTTTTACTCCATCAAATGTAAAATCTTTTAATTTTGGTTGCTTTAATATATCTTCTTTAGTAAATGGTTTATCATTTGTATTATTTAATTCAAAAATTTTACTTAATGCCTTAATATATTCATTTCCTTTTTTGGATTCATAAACTGTCCCATTAAAATCGCATAATTTCTTAAAATTTTCTATAGGCATACTATTTTTTTGTGCCATATTTTCCTCCTTATATAATAAAATATCTATTCTTATTTTACATCATTTTACTACATATTTCAATGTTTTTTTACATTTTTTTACATTTTTTGTTAATGTTCAGCCGACATTATAAATTGCTTTCAAGAACCCCAGTCAGCTTCGCTGAAAGCCTCTTTGTTAAATGGGCGGTCTTGTATTCCTTCGTAGACTATTCTAATATATAGGCTGTAGTTTGCATAATTATCTCTCGACCACTAAGTCTATCTTTTTTCCTTGACAATAGTATTAAATAAGAATATACTTTAGTTATATTTTTTATATGTTTAATATGAAGAAAATAAAAACAAGGAGGAATTCTATTTATGGATAACTTAGTAGAAATTAGGTGGCATGGTAGAGGTGGTCAAGGTGCTAAAACAGCATCATTATTACTTGCTGATGCTGCTTTTAATACTGGTAAATATATTCAAGGTTTCCCTGAATATGGACCTGAAAGAATGGGTGCTCCAATTACTGCTTATAATCGTATTAGTGATAACCCTATTACTATTCATAGTAATATTTATGAACCTGATTATGTAGTAGTTGTTGATGATACTCTTTTAGAGTCTGTTCGGAGTTACAGCAGGACTTAAGGAAACTGGTGCCATTGTTATTAACACAACTAAAGATGCTGAATACTTAAGAAGCGTTCTTAAAGGATATAATGGCTCAATTTATACTATAGATGCAAGAAAAGTATCTATGGAAACTTTAGGTAAGTATTTCCCTAACACAGCAATGCTAGCTTCTATTGTTAAGGTAAGTGGTGTTATGACAGATGACGATTTTCTTGCAGATATGGAAGGTTCTTTTAAACATAAATTTGCAAAAAAACCTGAAGTTATTGAAGGTAATATGAAAGCCTTAGAAATGGCTTTAAAAGAAGTTAAAAAAATAAATTAATAATATGATGTACCAAGTAGAGATAGTAGGGGTCGATGCCCTCATCGACCCCTGAAAGTGAATAGTACAAAATTTAAAGAATTCATTAGAAAGGAGCAAGTTTTATGACTAGTGATAAAATAAATAAAGATACACCTTGGCAAAATTTGACTGAAGGTGGAAATATTTATGAAGCTGGAAACGCTATGGAATTTAAAACTGGTGACTGGAGAAGTATTAAACCAATTTATTTAAGTGATAAATGTAAACAATGTGGTTTGTGTTTTCCTGTATGTCCAGATGATGCAATTCCAGTAAATAAAGAACAAAAAAGAGAAGATTATAATTACGATTACTGTAAAGGGTGTGGCATTTGTGCAAAAGTATGCCCATTCGGTGCGATCGAAATGAAATAAGTAACACTTAAGAACCCACAATCGTGCTTTCGTACGATAGCCCCCTTAAGCAAAGGGGCCTTTACTCTACTGTTTGTGTTTGGAAGTAAATATTATAATAGAGCACGTGTAGGTTCTTAAAAATAAAAAGTAAAGGAGAATTAATATGAGTATAAGAGAACGTTTAAGCGGTAATGAAGCAGCCGCTATTGCTATGAAACAAATTAACCCAGATGTTGTTGCAGCATTTCCTATTACTCCATCAACAGAAATACCACAATATTTTTCAACATTTGTTAGTAATGGAACTGTTGATACAGAATTCGTAGCTGTTGAAAGTGAACATAGTGCTATGAGTGCATGTATTGGTGCAGAAGCAGCAGGCGGTAGAGCAATGACTGCCACTTCCGCAAATGGATTATCTTTTATGTGGGAAATGATTTATATCGCTTCTAGTATGAGATTACCTATTGTTATGAGTTTAGTAAACCGTGCAGTCTCTGGACCTTTAAATATTCATAACGACCATTCTGATGCAATGGGTGTTCGTGATGCTGGTTGGATTATGCTGTTTTCAGAAAACAACCAAGAAGCATATGATAATTTAATAATGGCTCATAGAATTGCTGAACACAAAGATGTTTTACTACCTTTAATGGTATGTCAAGATGGATTCATTACTTCTCATTCAATCGAAAATATTGAATTAATCGAAGATGATTTAGTAAAGAATTTTGTTGGTAAATATGAACCTGAACATTATTTATTAAATTCTAAAGAACCTATTAGTATGGGTCCTCTAGATTTACAAGCTTATCTATTTGAACATAAAAAACAACAATCACAAGCAATGGTAAATGCAAAAAAAGTTATTTTAGATGTTGCAAAAGATTTTGAAAAAATGACTGGAAGAAGCTACACTTTCTTTGAAGAATATAAATTAGATGATGCTGAAATTGCAATTGTATGTATGAATTCAACTGCTGGTACTACAAAATATGTTGTAGATGAATTACGTGCTCGTGGTGTTAAAGCAGGACTTTTAAAAGTTCGTATGTTTAGACCATTCCCAGCAGAAGAAATTGCTAAAGCCTTATCACATATTAAAGCTGTTGCAGTTTTAGATAAAGCTGATTCATTAAATGCTTGTGGTGGTGCATTATTTAGTGATGTTACTTCTGGAATGCAAGTTAATAAAGTAATGGTTCCTACTATTAATTACATTTATGGTATTGGTGGTAGAGATACTAAATCTACTGATATTGAATCTGTATTTAATGATTTAGAGAAAATCGTTAAAACTGGAAATATTGATAATCCATATAGATATTTAGGATTAAGAGGTTAGAAAGGAGTGAAATTTTATGGCATATAATTTAAAAGAAATCGTTGCAAATAAACCTTCAAGATTTACTGCCGGACATAGAATGTGTGCTGGTTGTGGTGCTCCTCCTGTTGCAAGAATGGTTATGAGAGCATTAAAAGAAGGAGACCATGCAGTAGTATCTGGTGCAACTGGTTGTATGGAAGTTTCTACTTTTATATATCCATATACTGCTTGGACAGATTCTTTCATTCATACTGCATTTGAAAATGCTTCATCAACATTATCTGGTGTAGAGGCTTGTTATAAAGCTATGAAAAGGCAAGGAAAATTACCTGAAGATTCACACACTAAATTTATTGCATTTGGTGGAGATGGTGGTACTTATGATATAGGTATTCAAGCTCTTTCAGGTGCTATGGAAAGAGGACACGATATGGTTTATGTTTGCTACGATAATGGTGCTTATATGAACACTGGTATTCAACGTTCTAGTGCAACACCTAAATTTGCAGATACAACAACAACTCCTGCTGGAACTGTTATACCTGGTAAAATGCAATCTAGAAAAGATTTAGCTAAAATTATGGTTGCACACCACTTACCTTATGTTGCTCAAACTGCTTGTATTAATAATTTTAAGGATTTATATGAGAAGTCTGAAAAAGCAATTTATACAGAAGGACCATGTTTCTTAAATGTTCTTGCTCCATGTCCTAGAGGATGGGGGTATCCAACAGATATGTTAATGCAAATTAATAAACTTGCTGTTGAAACATGTTATTGGCCTTTATATGAAGTTATTGATGGTAAATATATTGTTAACTATAAACCAAAAAATAAACTTCCTATTGAAGAATTCTTAAAACCTCAAAAGAGATTTAAGCATATGTTTAAACCTGGTAATGAATGGATGATAGCAGAATTCCAAAAAGAAGTTGACGATAGATGGAATGAACTTTTAGCTTTAGAAGAAATGACTAACAAAGAATAAAATAATAAAACAAAACTTGTAACTTTTAAAGGTTACAAGTTTTATTTTACTATTTAATTTATAGTTTTATTATTATTCTTCATCTTCAATTGGTGCACTAACTGGGCAAACTCCAGCACATGTTCCACATCCAATGCATGCATCTTTATCTATTATGTATCTTTCATCACCTTGTGATATACATTCTACTGGACAGTTTGCTGCACAAGCTCCACAACTAATACATTTATCTGTAATTTTATATGCCATTTTCTTCGCCTCCTTTTTATATTATTATTTTTATTTAACTATATGTCGTCTTGATTCATTTTGTCTTGTTCTTCTAGTTTTTCTAGCTTCCTTAATTCTTTTAACTCTTCTTTGTCTAGTCCTTGTAAATCGTCTTTATCTTCTACGTCTTTTATTATTTTTATATCACTTGCATTAAATTTTTTGTAAAAATACCCATCTTTATCTTTAAATTTTACTCTAACTCTTTCTTTTAAAGTTTCTATGGAATCAACTATTCCTTCACCATCTTCTTTAGTTCTTACTATTGCTCCCACTTTTGGTAGTTTTGCTAGTTTTTCTAAATATGCTTCTTCTTCATACTTTAAGCAGCACATTAGTCTTCCACAGTTTCCAGATATTTTGGCTGGATTTAATGATATGTTTTGTTCTTTTGCCATTTTTATCGACACTGTTTCAAAGTTTCCTAGGAAAGAACAACAACATAATTCTCTTCCACACATTCCGTTTCCACCGATTCTTTTTACTTCATCTCTTACTCCTATTTGGCGAAGTTCTATTCTTGTCTTAAATATTGCTGCTAAATCTTTTACTAAGTCTCTAAAGTCTATTCTTCCATCTGCTGTAAAATAGAATAGAAGTTTTGAGTTATCAAATTTATATTCTACATCTGTTAAATTCATGTCTAATTTATGCTTTTTTATTTGTTCTAAGCAAATATCAAATGCTTCTTTTTCTTTAACTTTATTTTCCTCATGATGTTTTTTATCTTTATATGTTGCAACCCTAATTATTGGTTTTAATTCATTTTCTATTTTTTCTTCTGGTAAAAATTTATTTTCTATCACAACTTCTGCATATTCCTCTCCCATTGATGTTTCTACTATTACAAATTGACCTTTTCCGTAGTTTGTAGTGTTTTGGATCAAAGAAATAAATTTTCCCTGGTCGTTTAAATCTTACTCCTATAATTTCTTTCACAATTATGGTTCTCCTTTCTCTTTTTTTATTTATTCGTTCCAAATTTTATATAACATATTATCAATGCTCATATCAAAATTGCCATTTGCTTTTAAACTCTTTTTTGCTTGTTCTACTGCCTCTATGTATCCTATATATTTAGGATTTTCTAGCTGTTTAGTTGATAAGATTATATTAATATAATCTAGTATATCATATATATCTTCTTTATTTTTGTATATGAAATCTAATCTGTTTATTACATCAAGCAATTTATAGTTCTTTATATTAGAAAATATTTCTAAGGCTTGCTTATATTCTTCTTTCTTCCCACTTACTTTAAGTGCTTTTTCTATGCTTCCTTCACATGCTTTTAAAATATTATTGTCTAATTCTATATTATAATTATTGATTAGAAATTCTTTTAAAACATCATCTTGTATCTTTTGAAATATAATTTTCATACATCTTGATTTTATTGTATTTAAAAACATACTTTCATTGGAACCTGTCATTATTATTGTAATAAAACTTGGTGGTTCTTCTAAAGTTTTAAGTAAACAATTTTCAGCTTCTTTTGTCATGAGATCTGCATCTTTTATAATGTAAACTTTTCTCTTTGATATGATTGGTTTCTCTAATACTTTGCTCCCGCATTTCTCTTATTTTCTCTATTTTTATAGTACCATTTTCTGGTTCTATTTCTATTAAGTCTGGATTGTTATTATTATCTAGTTCTATACAAGATTTACATTTATTACAAGGCTTATTTTCTTCCTCACATAATATCATTTTTGCAAATTCTTTTGCAAACAATGTTTTACCGAATTCCACTTGGTCCAATAAACATATAACTATGTACAATTGTATTTGTTTTTACAAGATTTTGCAATGTAATTTTAATTTTATCATTTCCAATTAAATTATTAAATGCCATTATAACTCCTCTTTCGCCTAGAATTAATCAACTTTTCCAAATAAATTAAATGGCCAAAATCTAATCCATACTATACTTTCTAATCTTTCTAATGGTACACAGCCAAACTTTCTTGAATCATCACTTCCAGATCTATTATCTCCCATTACAAATATGCATCCACCTGGTACTACTAAATCTGAAAATGCACCAGTTGGTTCTGTTCTTACTGTACTTTGTAAATAATCTTCTTTTAGTTCTTCTCCATTTATATATACTTTTCCATTTTCTATTTTTATATGTTCACCTGGTAATCCTATTACCCTTTTTATATAACTATCTTTTCCTAATTCTAGTATATAATATCTAAATTTAGAAAAAATATTATTAATATTATGGTTGTATTCTGCAACCGGATTATCTAGTTGTGATGCTGATAAATACCTTGTTGAAGGTGCTTCAAAAGTTACGATATCTCCTCTTTTTGGCATAGCATGTGTAATTCTAATTGTTCTATTTAAAATTAATCTCTGTCCTGATATTAAAGTTGGATACATTGACGATTGTTGTACAATAGTTGGTGTTCCTATAAAATATCTAACTATTAATGCAAGTGCAACTGCAATAACTATGCAATATACCCATTCTAATATTTCTTTTATATTTATCTTTTTTTCATCTTCCACTTAAGATTCTTCCTTTCGTAGTATACTTATTTTTGCTTATTTATTATATCTTAGTTTTATTGTTTTTACAAGATTTTGAAGTAAATATCCTACTTTATTTGTTACTGTTCAACCTTAAATTAGTATCTAAGTAGCGACACGTGGATGTAGCACTTTTTATTTTCCGAGATTTCGAGAAAAACAAAAATGTCCTACATCCAGCAAGATGGAGCGGATTTTATAATTATAGATTGAACAGTGACCTTTATTTCTTCGTAGGCACACGAATTACAACCTCTGTACCTTTTCCATATTCACTTTTTATATCAATACTGCCATCGTTCTTATCTAATATTTCTTTTGCAATAGATAATCCTAAACCAGTTCCTCCCATTTCTCTTGTACGAGCCTTATCAACTCTGTAAAATCTATCAAAAATTCTTGATAAATCGTCTTCTGGAATTCCTATTCCACTATCTATTACTTTTATATAGGCATCATTATATACAAATCCTACATATATCTTTATATTTCCATTTTCTGGTGTATATTTAATACTATTGGTTAATATGTTTAATACAACTCTTTCAATTCCATATCTATCAGCACAAACTGGTGGCACATTTGCAGTTACAAAACATTCTACATTATGATGTTTTTTATCTATTTCAATTTGTACTTTTTCTTGACAGGCTTTTACTAGATCTCCTAAATCAAACTCTTCTTTTTTCACATTGTCTTGATTATTATCAAATCTTGATAAAGCTAATAGGTCTGTAACTAATTTTGCCATTCTTCTTGCTTCTGTTGCTATTACTCCTAAAAATTTATCCTGAGTTTGTTTATCATATTCTCCTTCAAGTAATGTATCTGCATATCCCATTATTGATGTGATTGGAGTCTTTAATTCATGTGATACATCTGCTACAAATTCTTTTCTCATATTATCTAGTTTTACATGCTCTGTTATATCTTGTATAACTACCATTACTCCATCTGGTCTATCTAACTCATCCTTTAATGGTGCAAAAAATAAATTAATATATTTATCTCCTAAATTTACTCTTTCTTCTGATGAAGTCCACGCATCTAAATAAATAATTTTTTCCATATTTATATCTACATTTAATTTTTCAAATATTTTTTCAAATGTATCATCTTCTGGCATAATCCTTAATAACCTTGTTGCAGCGGGATTAACTAGCATAATATCGCCTTGCATATTGAAAGCAATAATTCCATCTGTCATATGTAAAAGAATTGTTTCTATTTGGTTTTTTTGTCTTGAAACTTCACTTAAATTTTCTTTTAATTCTATAGTCATCATTCCAATGGCATCAGCAATTCCATCTACTTCTTTTGTTTTTTTAGCTTCCTCTATTTTTGTTTCTTCTCCAGTTGCAACTTTTCTTGCACTATCTATTAATCTATTTATTGGAAGTGCTATTTTCGTTATAACATATATAGCTATTCCAATTGCTATAACTAAAAATCCAAATAATGCATATCCTAATATCCATGTACCTTTACTAATTACATTTGACAAATTACTTTGTAGAATTTCTATGTTATTAACTGATGGAATACTTAAATATATTGTTTGTAAATTAATTAAAAAATACCCTCCAATTCCAGCAATAATTGCAATTCCTATTATTGTTAAAATTATTATAATTTTAAGTTGTACATTTTTTATCATTTATTTATCCCCTTTTAGAAAAATGGCAGACGATGGCGTCTGCCACTACACTTATTAATTTATCATATTTGTAGGGGTAGATGCCTTCATCAACCATTTTTTCGTTAATGTTTTTTTCTCATTAAACAAAGAGAGTCGAAAGTCGCTAAAGACTTTCGACCTTTTTTATTTTGATGCTATATAGTACCCTACTCCTCTTTTTGTAATTAAAATTTTTGGTGCTGATGTATCTTTTTCTATTTTTTCACGTATTCTTCTTACAGTAACATCAACTGTTCTTATATCTCCATAATATTCATATCCCCATACCTTTTCAAGTAATACTTCTCTTGTTATTACTTGTCCTGGTTGATTTGCTAAGTATTTTAAAACTTCAAATTCTCTTAAGGTTAAATCTACCACTTCTCCTGAAACTTTTACTTCAAATTTATCTAAATCTAAGCTTAATTCTCCAACTACAATTTTATTTGTATTTCCTTCTTTTATTGTTTTATTACTATTTGAAGATAACTCTACTTTTCTTAGGTTAGCTTTTATTCTAGCCATTAATTCCCTTACACTAAATGGTTTTGTAACATAATCATCTGCACCTAGTTCTAATCCTAATATTTTATCTATCTCTTCATCTTTTGCTGTTAGCATTAGAATTGGGACATTTAGAGTATGTCTAATTTTTTTACATACTGCTAGTCCATCCATTTTTGGAAGCATTATATCTAGTAAAATCAAATCTGGTTTTTGGCTTAATGCTATATCTACAGCTGATAGTCCATCATTGGCTTGCAATGTGTTATATCCTTCCTTTTCTAAATTATACACTAAAATATCTACAATATGTTGTTCATCATCTACTATTAAAATTGTTTTTTTATCTTTATCTAATACTTCTTCTTCCATAAGGCTACACCCCTATACTTTCTTTTAAAAATATCTATGATAAAAATATATCATAGATATTTTTTTTTAACAATAGTTTTTTTAGATTTTCTATAATTATATATTATTTTTCTAATGCCATATGTATCATTGCCATTCTTACATATACACCATTTTGTACTTGTTTAAATATACGTGATTTTTCACATTCTACAACATCATCTGCAATTTCTACTCCTCTATTAAATGGTGCTGGATGCATTATTATTGCATTTTCTTTCATTTTTGCTACACGTTCCTTGTTTAAACCATATGTTTTATGGTATTCTTCTTTAGTTTCTTTCATTTCATTTTGATGTCTTTCGTGTTGAACTCTAAGTAGCATTACTACATCTACTTTATCTAAAATTTCTTCTAATTCAATATAGTTATATCCTTCTTCTTTGTATTCTAATGGTCCAGATGTATAAACTTCCATACCTAATTTTTGCATTACTTTAATGTTTGTATGTGCAACTCTTGAATGTTTTATATCTCCAACAATTACTACTTTTAATTCTTCAAACTTTCCAAATTCCCCGCGTATTGTTAATAGGTCTAATAATGATTGTGATGGATGATTCCCTGTTCCATCTCCTGCATTTAAAATTGGTGTTTTTATACTTTCCAATTGTTTATAATATTCATTATCTACATGTCTAATTACTAATGCATCTGTTCCAAAACTTTCAAAAGTTTTCACTGTATCATATAAACTTTCTCCTTTTTTTAAGCTTGAATTTCCCGCATCAAAATTTTGTGTTCTACATCCTAATCTTAAGGCTGCCATATCAAAGCTATAGTGTGTTCTTGTTGATGGTTCAAAAAATAAGTTTGATATTACTTTTTTTCCTTTGTAATCTACCTCTTTACCATTTTTAAATTCTTCTGCTAAATCAAGTATTTCATTAATTTCTTCTACTGAAAAATTATCTAAGTTTAATATGTTCATTTAAGCCCCTCCTATTTTTTGACATTTTTTATATTTTAGCACTAGATAGAAAAATGTACAAGAGTTTTTTTCATTTTAACCTAATATTAACTCCTTTCTTTCTTTAGCAATATTTTTTAATTTATCACTATAACCAGTTATAGAAAATAATATATATTTTTCATTTCTTTCATTCTTTTTCCATTCTACTTTTTGTGCCTTTTTTATTAAATTATAAAATACATCTTCGTCCATTAATTTATTTGAATAATACTTACATTCTCCAAAAATTATATCATTCCCCATGGTATTAATTCCTACTATATCTATTTCATCTTCTCCATTCCACCACCTACCTATTTTATTTACTTCTATACCTAATTTATTTTCTATATTTAATCTCCACATTTTTTGCCTACATACATCCTCATATACAAAAGAAACTACATTGTCTATAAAATTATTTTTTATTTTTTCCATTACTATATTTTCTTCGCCCATTTCTAAAAATACTTTATTTGGATAAATAAATCTAAACCAAAAAGCTATAAAATTATCTTTTATTTTATACTGTCCCTTTTTACTTTTTTCAGGATTTTCTTCTGTAATTGGAACTTCTCTTTCTAATATATCTAAATTTATTAGAGTTTGTAAATATTTTGACAAATTTGTTGGATTTACTTGTAAATTTGATGCTATGTTTCCTAATTTTCTATTTCCTGCTGCTATTGATTTTATTATTGAAAAGTAACCTCCTGTTTCTGTTACTTCATTTTGTAATAGAAATATTGGTTCTTCATATAAATAGCTTGATTTATCAAATATATTTTCTTTTATCTGTTCATATATATCTTTTTTTTCTTTGAAATTTTCTATATATTTAGGTACTCCACCAGTTACTGCATACTTTTCAATTAACTGATTTTCTGGTATATTCTCACTAAAAAAGTCTTTATAATATTCAAATGATATTTGTTTTAATTTTATTTGTCCTGTTCTTCTACCATATAATGGGCTATTATAATTTAGAGTTTGTGCTTCCATCATATTTATTAAAGAACCACATAGTATTACCATTACATTTTCGTTTCTTAATATTTCATCCCATATTCTTTGAAATATTGATGGAAATGCTGTATTTATCTTTCCTAAATATTGAAATTCATCTATAATTATTACTTTTTTTGAATCTAATTTTTCATTTACTATTGTTTGAAATAGTAATTCCCAGTTTTCTACTTTTAAAGATTTTAATAAATCGTTTCCTAAATTCCCGTGCAACTAGTAATTTGAAATATTCTATATTTTGTTTTTCTGATTCTTCTGTAGCAAGATAATATATTACATCTTTATTTTTTGCAAATTCTTTCATTAATGATGTCTTTCCTATTCTCCTTCTACCATATAATATAACAAGTGAGCTCTCGCTTTTTTCATACTCTTTATTTAAAAAATCTAACTCACTTTTTCTATCTATAAATTTATACATATCAACACTCCTATAATTATTATAATATGCTTATATAATTATTATACCACAAATTATTATAATTTCAAGTATAATAATTTGTGGTATGTGTTTAATATATATTTTCTTAAAACACTTTTTCAAAAGTATCTTTTTCAATTTCATCAGGTACTTCTATTGGATATTTACCTGTAAAGCATCCTTCACAAAATCCTTTCGCATTAGAGGCTTCTGCTATTTTTCTTAAATTCTCCATACTTAAATATTCTAGTGAATCTGCTCCTATTTCTTTTCTTATTTCTTCTTTAGTCTTGTTTATTGCAATTAGTTCGTCTTTTTTTGCAACGTCTGTTCCAAAATAACATATTCCTAAAAATTCAGGTGATGCTATCCTTAGATGTATTTCTTTTGCACCAGCTCTACGTAATGTTTTTATTAATCTTGTTATAGTGTTTCCTCTAACAATTGAATCATCTACTAATATAATTCTTTTTCCATTTACTGTTTCTTTTATTGGATTTAGTTTTAATAATACTTGTTTTCTTCTTTTGTTTTGAGTTGATTGTATAAATGTTCTTCCTATATACTTACTTTTTATAAATGCCATATCATATGGTATTTTCGATTGCTTAGAATATCCGAAGTGCTGCATCTAGGCCTGAATCTGGGACTCCTGCAACAAAATCTGCATCTACTGGTGCTTGAAGTGCTAAGGCCTTTCCTACTTCTTCTCTAAAATGATGTACGTTTACTCCATCTACAATTGAATCTGGTCTTGCAAAGTAGATATATTCAAAAATACATAATCCATCTTTCTCACCATTTTTACAGTCATATGATTTCATTTCATTATCATGCATTACAATAACTTCTCCTGGCAATACATCTCTTACTAAATCGGCTCCCATAATATCTAATGCACAGCTTTCTGAAGAAAAGATTGCATCATTACCTAATTTCCCAATACAAAGTGGTCTAAATCCTTGTGGGTCACGTACTGCAATTAATTTTTGTGAACTCATTACCAATAGTGAATATGCTCCTTTTATATATTTCATAGTATTCATTACTGCTTCTTCAATAGAATGAACTTTTAGTCTTTCTCTTGCTATTATATGAGCAATTACTTCTGTATCTGAAGTAGAATTAAATATTGCCCCGTTTTCTTGAAGTTCTTTTCTTAGTTCTACTGCATTTGTTAAATTTCCATTATGTACTACTGCTATATTTCCTTTTGCATATCTAATTACAATTGGCTGAGCATTTTCTTTTTTTGGTGCTCCTGTCGTTGAATATCTTACATGTCCTACCGCCATTTTACCAGTTGTAAGTTTATCTACTACTTGCTGATTAAATACATCTGAAACTAATCCAATATCTTTATGGTAAGATATAATTCCACCATCATTTATAGCAATACCACAAGCTTCTTCTCCTCTATGTTGTAAACTAGAAAGCCCAAGGCATGTATAATATGCAACATTTTCTTCTTTCGATTCTGAATAAATACCAAAAATTCCACATTCTTCTTTTAATTTCTTTAACATAAAAAAACCTCAAATCTTTTATACTCTACTTTTAATTATAAAAGATTTGAAGAAAAATGTATAGTATATTTTATTATTTTTTTCGACTTTTTGTTTTAGTATTCAAACTATATCTAATATCATAATTTATGCTTAAGAACCCCAAATCGCTCTTACAAGCGACAGCCCCCTTACATAAAGGAGCCTTTACTCTATTGTTTTAGTAAATTACTAAAGTAGCATAGCTGTTTTTAAAAAATAGAGAAAAGCCTCCCTTACTTAAGGGAGGTGACAGTGCGAAGCACTGGTGGAGGGTTCTTACAACATTTATTTTTATAAATATGTTATTATCAAGGCATTGAATAATTTCGACTTTTCGTTGCCATTATATTATGATTTATGTGTTAGTATTTCTAATAGAATTTTTATACTCTATATAGTCCTCCATTAAAATCTTTATTACTGTAAATATTGGTACAGCTATAAACATTCCAAACACACCAAAATATGCTCCACCAATTGTTACTGCAAATATTACAAGTAACGGACTAATTTCTAGCGAACTTCCTATTATTTTTGGATTTATAATATTTGCATCAATTTGTTGTAATATTATAACTATTACTGCCATCCAAATGCTCTTAGATATTCCTCCTGTAAATATGGTTATTATTATTGAAATTCCTACACCTATTATTGCTCCAAAATATGGAATTAAGTTTGATATTCCTATTAAAAATCCAAGTAATACTGCATATTTTACTCCTAATATTAGCATTGCAACTGAAGTAAGTATTCCTACTATTATTGCATCTATTACTTGACTTGATAAAAATTTAAAAAATATTGTGTTTGTATTCTTAAAATATTTTCCTATTGCATTGTAAGTCTTTTCTTTTAACATTGCTCCTGCTAATTTTTTTATAAAGTTTAGAATTCTTGTGCGCTCAAGTAATATATATACTGATACTATTAACGATACAAAGAAATCGAAAATTCCATTTGCTATTCCAATAGCTCCTTTTGCATACTCTGTTATTGTGCTTAAATTTACATATTCCTCTATTTTTATATCAGATAAGCTATTTGCTACTTTTTCTATATCTATTTTCCTTAAAATAGATTCTTCTGGTATATTTTTTAATCCTTCTATTGTGTTATTGTAATAACCAACTAAATTATTTGCGAGGTCTTGAAAACTTGTTACAAGAGTTGGTATTATGAAGTTCATTACAAGTATTATAATTATTAATGCTATTAAATACACTGTAAATACACTTAAAGTACGTGCTTTTTTCTTTACTAATTTTAGCTTTGATTTTGAATAAAATCCCTCTATCTTTTTACTAGGTATATAAAATATGTACGCTATAAGTATTCCTATTATAAATGGCATTAATACATTTATAATTCCTTTTACCCAATTTGTTATTTGTGTAAAGTTATCTAGGGTTTTATATACTGTTATTACTGCTACTGCAAATATAAACCAGTATAGCCAACTCCTCCATATGTTATTTTTCTTTTCCATTTTTTGTCTCCTTTTTTTATTACTTACGACATCCGCTTTCAGTAGGTAATATATTTTATTTTTATAATTCTATTTCCAATTCTACTGGGCAGTGGTCGCTACCATATATTTCGGTATGTATTTTTGCGTCTTTTATTTTTTCTTTTATATCATTTGATACTATAAAGTAGTCTATTCTCCAGCCTATGTTTTTTTCTCTTGCATTACCCATATATGACCACCAACTGTATTCTATTTTTTCTGGATACATGTATCTAAAAGTGTCTGTGAAGTTTGCATTTAGAAGTTCTGTCATTTTTCCTCTTTCTTCATCTGTAAACCCTGCATTTCTTCTATTTGTTTTTGGATTTTTTAAATCTATTTCTTCGTGTGCTACATTTAAGTCCCCACACATTATTACTGGCTTTTTCTTATTTAGATTGCTTAAGTATTTTCTTATTTCGTCTTCCCAAATCATTCTGTAATCTAGTCTTTCTAACTCTCTTTTTGAATTTGGTACATATATGTTTACCAAATAGAATTTTTCATATTCTAATGTTATAACTCTTCCTTCTTGGTCGTGAGTCTCTATTCCTATTCCATATGTTACATTAATTGGTTCTATTTTTGTAAAAATTGCTGTTCCTGAATATCCCTTTTTTACTGCACTATTCCAATATTGCTTATATCCTTTAAGTTCAAAGTTTTCTATTTGTCCTTCTTGCATTTTAGTTTCTTGTATACAAAATATATCTGCATCTATATCATAAAAAAAGTTTTCAAATCCTTTTTTTATTACTGCTCTTAATCCATTTACATTCCATGAGATTAATTTCATTTTTTCATAACCTCCTTAAACTTTTCAAGTATTATACCTTATTCCTATATTTTTTGCAATATTTATAGTTTTACACTAATACAACACAATCATTATAAATTTATACTATATTTCAAACAATGTATCTAGATATATACTGAATATTTAAAATTGGAAAAACCGAGAATGAAATTATCCACTCTCGGCCATCATAGAATAGCTTAGATTTGAGTACTTGCCAAAATCCCAAGATTTCTCAATGTATCTCTTTCCATATTAGTAAGCTGTGACTGAACAAATGGATCCAATGGATTTTTGTACATAGTTCTTGCTATGTTGCTTAATTCAATACGATTAGTGTGATCTCCATTGTACCCTTCCATCCATAGTACCAACGCTCTCGCTAATTTTTCTTTTGCCTCATTAAGTTGCATACTTTTCTCCTTTTCTATGATTTATATTTTGTTGTTACTTAATATATTATATATTTTTTTTATACAAAAGTAAATATTATTTACTTATTAAAATTATGTTTACCATTTTTTGTTGTTTTTTATACTGCAATTTGATATAATATATGTATTAATTTTTGTTGAACTACAATTTTTTTACTGGAGGTTTTAATTATGTATAATTTGGTTGTTTTTGCTTCACGGAAGTGGTACTACTTTACAAAGTGTTATTGATGCTATAAATAATGGAGAATTAGATGCTAGAATTAATTTAGTTGTATCAGACAAGCAAAGTGCTTATGCAATAGAAAGAGCAAAGAAGAATAATATTGATACATATATTATTAATTCTAAAACTAAAGAGGATATTGATTATGAATTATCTTCTCTTTTACAAAAATATGATGTTAATTTAATTGTTCTTGCAGGATATTTAAAAATGATTGGTGACAATTTAATAAATAATTACAAAATTATAAATACTCATCCATCACTACTTCCTAAGTTTGGAGGTAGTGGCATGTATGGAATGAAAGTTCATACTGCTGTATGGGAAGCAAAGGAAACTTTTACTGGTCCTACTATTCATTTTGTAAATAATGAATATGATAAAGGAAATATTATTATTCAAACTAAAGTTGAAGTTAAAGATATAGACACTCCTGAAACAATTAGTGCAAAGGTTCAAGCAATTGAAAAAATACAACTTGTAGAAACTCTAAAAAGATTTGTAAATGGAGAATTATAAAAAGTTGCAATACTACAAATTAAACAAAAGAGGTTATAATCTGGAATGGATAAAATAAATATATAACCTCTTTTGTTTAATGCCCTTAGTAAAACTTGTATTTAATGTACATATATTTCTCCTATATCTTTTCTGTAGTCTAAAACTTTATCAACATCTTTTTCTATTACATCATATACTTGTTTTCTTATTTTTTCAAAATCTTCTCCAGATTTTTGGATTGCAAATAATCTTGAATTACTTACTGATGTATATGTATCTCCTTCTACTTTTTTTGCATTTGCAAAATATAATTTTACTCCTGCTTCTTTTATATCTTTTGTATTTAGTTTAAATATTGTAGGTTCTTTATTTGGCTTTACTGCATAGTCTTTACTTACAACATATACTGTGAATGTATATGTATTTTTAAATTTGCAGTTTTCTATAGATAATGTTCCATTCACTATATTTTCTAAAACTTCTGTAAATGGTGTTTGTAAAGCATTTAATACATTTATTGCTTCTGGATCTCCAAATCTTGCATTAAATTCTATGAATTTTATTCCATTTTCAGTTTTGAAGAAGCCTCCATATAATACACCTGTAAATTCTAAACTATCCTTATTTAGATAATTAATTGTTTTTCTCATTAATTCTGCACATTTATCTACATCTTCTTTTGTTAAAAATGGTAATAATCCATTTGGAAAACTCATACAGCCCATACCACCTGTTCCAGGTCCTTTATCTTCTTCATAGCGATATGGATAATCAAATGTTATTGGCATTGGTACTACATTTTTTCCATCTGTTAAACACATAACTGTAAATTCAGAACCTTCTACTTTATCTTGTATTATTACTTTTCCACTATCTTCCAAGCAAGATTTAGCATATTCATATCCTTCACTCACTCCTTTAAAGTGTATTCCTCCTACTTTTACTCCTTTTCCTCCTGTTAGTCCTTCTGGTTTAACTACAAAATTATCATCTTTATAGTTTTTCATTACTTCATCTAATTCTTCTATTTTTTCTACTTTATAGTTTTTTATAATTACTTCTGGTGCAAGTTCATTTACTACTTCAAGTGCATATGTTTTACTCCATTCAATTTTTGAACCTTTTGAAGTTGGTCCAAATACTTTAAGTCCTAAACTTTTTGCGAGATCAATTAATCCATCTTGTAATAAATTATCGCTGCTTATAACACACACTTCTAATTCATTTTCTTTAATAAATTTTGCTACTAATTCTTTATCAAATGGAGAACCAACAATATATTTTCCACCTGATACTTCTACTGACTCTACAATTGATGGATTTTCATATGGCAAAACTGAATATAATTCATATCCTTTACTAATGTACTCCCCAATTACTGCTTCTCTTCCACCATTTCCTAATAATAAACACTTTTTCATAATCTTTCCTCCTCCAAAATTTGAAGAATTTTATACTCTTCACTTCTCAATTTTATCCTAATTTTGCTTTTAAATATTATGCTACAATAATATAATTTAAGTAAAAAAATGTCAAGAAAAGTAAGAAAGTTACTATATTTTTTGTTATAATGTCCAATTAATAATCAAAATGTTATATATTTATTTTAGACATGGAAGATTTAATCACGTGGGAATCGTTGAAAACTATTAAATGCGTTTAGCATTGTTATAGCATAAAACGGGGAGGTTATATTCTGGAATGAACAAAATAAATTATATAACGTCTTACCCAATAGATTATATAAATCGAGTAGAGAATAAATAATTATTTTATTTATTCCCTCTCACACCACCAT
>CAOKRC010000033.1 GCA_948471035.1 uncultured Clostridium sp. | reverse complement strand
TATTAAATAATATACAAATGCTGATAGTGTTGAGTATTTATCAACTTTCATCTTAATCATTGGTAATACATCTATTACTCCTACAACTATCCCAATCAATAATGTTAATAAGAAATTCATTTATTTCACCACCTTTTTATATATTTTATTGCAAGATTTACAAGTAATTTTCATTTCATAACTAACCACTTTTTTATCTAATATTGTAATTAAAGGCTCATTATCTTTAGAACAGCAAAATTTATTTTTTATTATGATTAATTCATCATTACACTCTTGCCCTACCTTGCTATCTTCAAAATCTAATATTACACTTCCTTGACTTCCACAGTTACATTTATATTTTAATTCTAATCTATCATAAGTTGAATAACATAAATAACCTATATTTTCATTACATTTATCACAATACATCCAACCTCCATAATTAGTTGCCAATCTTGTATTTACTAATTCTTTATTTTTTAATATTCTTGCCATAACTTTATCTCCTTTCAAATTGTAATTTTGTGTTTACCTTTAAATTTCTTTATTTAGGAAATCCTAAATAAATTGCAAAAAGAACAAATACTATTCCAAATGCAATTAAAATTATATGCCAACGATTACTTTTTCTACGATAAATTCCAAAACAAATAAAAAATATCCCCAATAACATTGATATGATCATTGCGAAAAATCCCATTTTATTTCCTCCTTTCAAGATGAATTACTCTATCATAGCGATTTGCCATTTCCAAATCGTGAGTTACAGTAATAATAGTAGTATTAAATTCTTTGTTCATTTTAAAAAGCAAGTTTATAATTCTTTCTCTATTCTCCATATCAAGAGATGCCGTAGGTTCATCTGCTAAAATAATTTGAGGTTTCATAATTATTCCTCTAGCAAATACTGCTCTAGCTTTTTCTCCACCAGAACATTCAAGTGGTTTCTTTTTTAATATAGATTTAATGTCAATTGCATTAATTACATTTTCAAAATCTTCTTGCTTAAATTCTTTTTTCCTAGAGTCTGCATAAAGTAAAGGTAGTTTGATATTATCTTCAATTGTCAAAGAATTGATTAATGCTGACTCTTGAAGAACAAAACCAATTTTTTGATTTCTCCATTGTGCCAACTCACTTGTATGTAAACTATTAGCTCTCGAATCAAAAAGAGTATATTCACCATTATAATCTCTATCTAACAATCCAATAATATTAAGCAATGAGCTTTTTCCTACTCCAGATTCGCCTACAATGGTAATTTTCTCGCCAGCATTAACTTCAAGATTAAAATTATTCAAGATTGAGATTTGTAACTTTTTATTCTTATAAATTTTTTCTTTAATTTTTAAATCAATAATTTTCGTCATTGTAACACCCCCAAAGAAATTGGAACTTTTTTGATTTTTCTTAACATATTCTCAACAATAATTATTCCAATAATAATATCTGAAAGAATTACTACCAATAAAGATAGCCAGTCCATTCCTATTAAACCAAATAATCCATAAGTAGCAAAAGTAGAGTCTTTTCTTAACCAACATCCATATCTGTTAAAAGCAGTAATTATAAAAATAACTATAAAATTGATAAATGAAAGTATCCCAAAATAACTATAAAATATTTTTCTCAACTTTGAATAACTTAATCCAACTAACAGATTAATTGTAAAGTCTTTCAACATTAAACGAACACTAACTAATGCATTCCATATAGAAAGACAAGTTATAACTATAAATAAAATAAATGTTGTTATTGCTATAATTTTTAATGAATGAAGATAATATTCATTAAAATAATCATAATTTTCCTTTTGACTAAAAAAATTAAATTTTAATCCCATATTATCTTTAATAACCTCGCTTAAATCTGTTACTTCTTCTTTTGTAGTTTTCAGCATTATAACATCCATAAGACCATTTAATTTAAGATCCATATTTGCATTATTGATAAAAGCCTCATTTACAGGAATAAGAATTGAAAAATTGTAGTATGTCTTGGAGTTGAGAGCATAATAGTTAGAATGGTAAGTATTTTGTTTCAAAACTCCCTGAACTTTCAGAGTTACTGGTCTCCCCAAAACAGATTCTTCAATTTTTATTGTTGATCCAACAGGATATGTCTTAATTAACCCTTTTCCTATTAAAACAGGGATTTCCCCATCTAATTGGTAATCAAAGTCTAAATCTGTCCCTTGTGAAAGCTCAAATTCATTTAATCTATAATACTGCTCGTTCATATAGCCTAATGATATTTTCATATCATAGCTGTTGGGAGCAGATACAATAAACCCATCTGTATAAAACGCATAATTAAAGTTATTATTCAAATAGTCATATACTGCTTGTGTTCCATTTTCACTAATTACTCCCATATCAATATGACTATTTGGGTCTAAGTTAGCAGTGTAAACTCCTTCTTGATTTATATATTTCGTTTCTCGATACCCTTGAAAAGTTGATAAAATCGAACGAGTAGCAGTAAAAGTTATATAATTCGCTATACAAAGTAAGAAAATCATACCTATACCAAGTATCGCTTTTCTCAAAAATATTTTTGAAATAATAAACTTAAAAATTTTCATATTTTCGCACCTCCCTTGCACTAATTAGTATGTATGTAATAAAAACAAGTGTTAAGTAAAAATTGCTAGTTAAGTTGAAATCTAAATAAACATTTGCTAAAGTTGACAAAAAGCAAACGAATATTAATATCATTAGACAATTCAGTGCATATCGAATTGTGATATTAAATATAGTATCTCCTACAAGCATTTTGCAAAATATTTCTGTTTTTTTTCTGTGCAACATTTGATAATGAAAAACTATCACAACAACTGTAAATATCAGAACGATTATCTCTTGATAATCAGTAAAATTTTTCAAAAATGCTTTTAAAATATAAGAATCTAAATCCATAGTCTTTACATAATTGAAAAGCAAATTTAGAAAAAAGCAAAACATATATGCAGTACATAGTTCTAATACATCAGAAATTCTAAATAAAGATTTTTTCATATTTTACTTTCTCCTTTCTCCAGAAATTATTATACAAACAATAGTCCTTTGCTACAAGCAATGCTTATTAACATTCAAGATTTTTAACCATAAATTCGTCATTTTTGCTAAAAATAATTTCAATCTTTCTTTCGAGTCAATATAATACCAACAATTGATATAATAAAAATAATTGGTGCTATCCTAACAAATAACCATTCAAATGATTGAAAAGCAACACCTAAAACAGCATATTCTGGATTATTATAATCCCAATTCAAATAAGGACTATTTAACAAAAATAAAGATATGAAAGTTATAATTGTAATAGCACATAATGAAATAAATAACCAGTGAATCATTTTTCTTTTTGCATTATTCCTTTGTAATAGTTGTAAGTTTATTATTTCTAATTTTTCAGAAATTGCTTTTAAATCATCTACTTTTGATTCTGAAATATTTTCCCCAAGCAAAGTGCTTACTGGTATTTCAAAAACCTCTGATATTGAAACTAACATTTCTGAATCTGGAACTGATAATCCTTTCTCCCATTTAGAAATTGTTTGTCTTACTACATTTAATTTGATAGCAAGTTCTTCTTGTGAAAGTCCTTTTGATTTTCTTATTGATTTAATGTTTTCTTTTAGCATTTTAATTAACTCCTTTCTTTACGAACTATTATATAAAAAATAGTCCGTTGCTACAAGCAATGCTTATTAACATTTAAAATTTATAGCCTATAAACTGCTGTCTTGTGTTTCAATTATATATATAAAGGACAAGTAATTTTCAACTTAATTACTTGCCCTACTTATTGTAAGTTGTCGCTGAGATTGAATCTCAATCATTATTCAAAAAATTCATCACTAAATCTATAATTACATCTTTTTCTTTTGGATTTGATTCTGCTATCAATAAAGTTAGTGCTGCTAAAGTATTGTTGTCTATCATTTGTTTTCCACCTTTATATAATATTCCATAAAAATTTAAAAAGTATATAAACAATGTTGCTGCAATTCTTTTATTACCATCTGCAAATACATGGTTTTTTACTATTAAGTATAAAAAATTTGCTCCTTTTTCTTCAATGCTTTTATAAATATCTTGTCCTGCAAAACTTTGATAAATATTACCTATAATTGATTCTAAACCTTTGTCTCTTTCTACTGCAAATAGTGAACTTTCTTCATTAAATCTTAATTTATTTATAACTTCTATACATTCTTTGTATTCAATCTTTCTTTCGTCAATATTTCCATCTATTTTCTTTAGTGTTCTATGGTCATAATCATCAAGTAAATCAAGTGCTTTTGAGTAATCGCCAATTACTTTTAGTATTTCTTTTGCATCATTACCTTCTAATCTTTCATCTATTCTATTTGCTATATCAATTAGTTTTATTGTTTTTTCTAAATATTCTAATCTTCTTTGATTTACAGCATATCCTTTTAGCATATAATCTTTTAAAATTTTATTCGCCCATTGCCTGAAAATTACGCCATTTTTTGATTTAACTCTATACCCAACAGATATTATAACATCTAAATTATATATTTTGGATTTTCTACCACCTGTACTTTTGTCGGAAATTCCGACAGAAGTTTTTTCTTCAAGTTCTCCTTCTTTAAAAATATTATTAATATGCTCACTTATTGTTGAATGTTTTACATCAAATAATTCTTCCATCTGTGCTTGTGTAAGCCATACAGTTTCTTCTTTTAAGTTTACTTCTAATTTTACTCCTTGATTTTCAAATAAAATAATTTCATTCTTTTTTTCGTCCATAAGAACACATCCTTTTTAATAAATTTAGTTCTTATCACATTTATTTCTACTTATCTTTCTTTATTATATTAGAACTATTGTTTGTATTTTATGATAAAATAATTGAAATGTCAATAGTTTTAGTTAAATTTATGTTACATATTTTCTATGTGAATTTTTTACATTGTTTTGGCTAACCATCGCATATTACATTGTTGTAAATCAATATCATTTTTGGTATCAATTTCTAAAACAATTTGCTTGTATACTGGAATAATTGACATTTTTTCTGTTATATAATTTACAAATTCATCACTTAATGTTTCTTTTTTGCAATCAAATTTATTATATAATTCTTCTTCACTAATTTTTATTTCTATTACTGATTTTTCTAGTTTCATTTTTATTTCTATTACCTTTCACTCTTTTTCACTTATATTATCACAATAACAAACAATTATCAAGAAAACAAAAAATACCTTATACACCTTTTAGGTCTAATAATTGATATTGTTCCAATTATTCTATAATAAGGAACAAAACAATTTTTAAATTCATACTATGACATAAAAGGAGATATTGTATGATTAGTATTAGTTTATGTATGATTGTTAAAAATGAAGATGACGTTATTGGACGTTGCTTAGAATGTGTGAAAGATGTTGTTGATGAAATAATAATAGTAGATACTGGTTCTACTGACTCTACAATAGAAATCGCAAAAAAATATACCAATCAAATATATAATTTTAATTGGATTGATGATTTTTCGAAGGCTAGAAACTATGCTTTTTCAAAAGCTAGTAAGGATTATATTATGTGGTTAGATGCAGATGATGTTATTTTTAAAGATGATCTTACCAATTTAAAACAATTAAAAAATACTTTAGATACATCAGTTGATATGGTAATGATGAAATATAATGTCGCATTTGATGAATATGATAATCCAACACTTTCTTATTATAGAGAAAGATTAATGTCTCGTAAGAAAAATTATCAATGGATTAGCCCTATTCATGAGGTAATTCCTCCTAGTGGTAATATTATATATTCTGATATTGCAATTGCACACAAAAAATTACACCCTAGTGATAAAAATAGAAATTTAAGAATTTTTAATAAAATGATCATAGACGGGTTAGAACTTGATCCAAGACAACAGTTTTATTATTCTAGAGAATTATATTACAATGGTCAATACAAAAAAGCAATTGATAATTTTAATAAATTTTTAGATTCAAAACAGGGTTGGATTGAAAATTGTATTAGTGCTTGTATTGATTTATCTGACTGCTACAAAAAAATAAATGATAATAATAATGCTTTTTTGGCCTTACTTAGAAGTTTTGAATTTGATAAACCACGACCAGAGATATGTTGCAAATTAGGAGCTCATTTTTTAGAAAATAATAATATAGAAATTGCTATTTTCTGGTATGAATTAGCTATTTCAAATAAGCCAGATATGAAAAATGGTGGATTTTATAATACAGATTATTTTGGATATATCCCATATATTCAACTTTGTGTATGTTATGACAAAATTGGTAATACTGAAAAAGCAATTTTTTATAATGATAAGGCTGGTAGCCTAAAGCCTAATGACAAGGCTTTTCTATATAATAAGAATTATTTTCAAAGTAAAAATATTACGAACCAATAAAAAAATACAAGCATATATTATATAGAGTAAGTTTTCTCTTACTCTATACAAAGGAGGTATATGAATGAATTTTTTTAAACACTTAAACAAAACTGCAAGTAATAACGAAAATGATAACAATAATTATAAAGATAGTTATGATTGTAGTTCTAACAATAATTGTGATAATGACGATTGTTGTTGTTGCAATCCTATAGGAGTGACAGGCGCAACAGGTGCTACTGGACCTACTGGACCAAGAGGTTGTAACGGTCGTACAGGAGCAACTGGTCCTACTGGAATTACTGGTGCCACTGGGGCTACTGGTAGTACTGGTGCTACTGGTGCTACTGGTGCTATTGGTGATATAGGAGCCACTGGTCCTACTGGAGCCACTGGTCCTACTGGAGCCACTGGTCCTACTGGAGCCACAGGTGTTACTGGTAGTGCTGGTTTAGACGGAGCTACTGGTGCAACAGGTGCTACTGGTGTTACTGGAGCTACTGGAGCTACTGGTGCTACTGGTGCAAACGGAAGTACTAGTATCATACCTTTAGCATCAGGGTTACCAATATCACTTACAACTATTGCTGGTGGTTTAGCAGGTATCCCAGCATTTATAGGATTTGGTTCTTCTGCTCCTGGACTTACAATTCTAGGTTCTAGCATTGATCTTACTAACCCATCTGGAACTTTATCTAACTTTGCTTTTTCAATGCCTAGAGCAGGAACAATCACATCTTTAAGTGCTTATTTTAGTACTACAGCTGCCTTATCACTTCTTGGTTCTACCATTACAATTAGAGCTCAATTATATGTATCAAATACACCTAATAACGTATTTACTCCAATACCAGGAGCTATTGTAAATCTTTCTCCTGCGCTTTCTGGAACAATATCTATTGGTACTATTAGTAGTGGAATAACAACAGGATTATCAATCCCTGTTACTGCTCAATCACGTTTATTAATGGTATACTCTGCTCAAGCTAGTGGTCTTTCTTTACTAAACACAGTAGTTGGATATGCAAGTGCTGGAATAGAAATAGCTTAGTAATTATAAACATTTTTGTAAAATATAATAAGTTGCCTTAAAATAAAATATACCCAATATAAATTCATTTACATTGGGTATATTCTCTTATATTTTTCACCATCTCAAAATATTATAATTTCATAATATTTACCTTATTAAATATTTTTGTAATCTTTCAAAGCTCCAAGTTATTTGTGCCATAGTCAAAGAAATTATTTCTCTAATAGACTTTCAAATTTATCACTAAACTCTTTTTTATACTTTTTCAAATTAATTGGTTTTAAAGTCTTATCTGTAAAACAATGTTTTGTTTCTCCTATTAATACAATTTTTTCAGTTTTTTCATCTATTATAGTATAACCAACTGTCATTCTTACTCCTGTATATTCTTTCACATAAGGTTTTATAATAATTGTGTCTCCAAAAGTAACATGATATTTATAACTGCAATCTACTCCTAATACAGGTATAGTAATTCCATTTTCCTCTAATAATTCAAATGGCATTCCTATACTTTGTAGCCAATAACATCTTGCTTCTTCTAAAAATCTTATGTAATTAGAATGGTGTACTACTCCCATTTTATCTGTTTCATAATAGTTAATACTTCTTTCAAAAGTAAATTCCATATTATCCCTCTTTTCGTATTGTTATCATTTTAGTATAATAACACAAAAGCAAGTAATTATCAACTAACTACTTGCTTTAAAATAGTTTAAAATTTATTAAAATAAATTATTCTGCTTGTGCTGTATAATATTTTACCCATCTATATCAATTTACTTATTATTCCCTAATTCATACACTTCATCCATCTTGTCACAAATATTTTGTGAATGAGTTACTATTATAATACATTTATTTTCATCTTTTGCTAAATGTTCAAAAATCTTCAATATATCATTTTCTGTATCTTTATCTAAGTTTCCAGTTGGTTCATCTGCAATAATTATTTTAGGATTATATGATAGACTTCTTGCAATAGCAATACGTTGTTGCTCTCCTCCTGACAGTTTTAATATTTTTCTATTTTTATGTTCTTCTTTTAATCCTACACTTTTCATAAGTTCTAATGCTCTTTGTTTCTTATTTTTTACTTTTACTTTACTAACATCCATAGATAGTATTATATTTTCTATTGCTGTTAATCTTGGTAATAGATTATAACTTTGAAAAACAATTCCTATATCTGTATTTCTATAATTATCTAAATTCGTCTTTTTTAAGTTTTTGCCATCATATATTACATTTCCCTCTGTACATTTTTCTAGTCCCGTTATTAGTGATAATAGTGTTGTTTTCCCACTTCCACTTTTTCCTTTTATAGCATACATTTTTCCTTGTTCAAATTCATAATTTATATTTTTAAATACATAACTATCTTTTGGAGCATCCTTATATCTATAACTAACATCTTCTAATTTTAAAATTCCCATAATCTAAGACCTCTCTTTCAATATCGTAAGCGGACTAAATTTTACAATACTTATCATTGATGCAATACTACTTACTAATGTTAAAAGTATTCCTATTCTAAGTAATTCCATTACTACTTTAAAATCAACTACCGCTTCAATACTATCTATTGATTTAATATTAACATTGCTATTAAATCGCATTTCCATTTGACCTTTTCCAAAATTATTCTGAATGTCTTGTTCTTCTTGTTTACTTGCTTCTATTTCATTTTCAAGTAATACATTTCCTATTGGTTTTGCAAGATATGTACCGAATTCCAGCTCCTACAACTAACATAATAACACTTACAATCAATAATTCCAAAACAAATTGCATTGTTAATTTAAATTTGCTTACTCCAATTGTTCTAAATACACCTATTTCATATTTTCTTTCTCTAATATTTATCATATTAATTACAAACAAAACTATAGCAGATATAGCTAGTGTAATTATTAAAAATGTTGTAGTAAAAGTTTTTACATTTTGAATAGATTTTGTTGCATTTTGTAGTTCCTCTAAATTTGTATTAACTGTGTAATATTCATTTAAGCCTTTTTCTGTCGTCTCTTCAATAAATGTATCAATTGATTCTTCATTTTGTAGTATAAATGATGGTGTTATATTTGTTACAAGAGTATTATCTTCTTCTACTAGTAAATCTATTACTCCACTTCCTGTTATTATTTTGTTAGCTGATGGCGAATACATACTATTTGCATCATCTGTATTAGAATTATCTGTATATATTCCTGTTACTGTAAATTCATATGTTTTATCAGCATTATTTGGATTTTTTAATGTTATTTTATCTCCCACTTTTATCTCATTTAGAGTAGCAAGTTCAGAGTTTATAACACACTCATATGCACTAAAATCTGTTATCATTTCTCCATCAGTTACTTTGTATGTTCCATTTGTAAAATCTGTCATTGCATCATAAGAAGAATAGCCATCAAGTTCAAAATCTCCTGTTAAATTTCTTGAGCTTTGGAAAACTTCTTTTGATTTTGTTATTATAGTAGTTGTATTGTTATTTATTGTAGTGTGTCTTTCTCCTCCAAATCCACCTTCTCCTGGTCCTCTTCCAATTCCACTATTTCCCCCTGTTGTTTTACTTGAAGAAGTTGTAGTTGTTTGTCTGTCTTCTACTTCATATTCAAATGAATCAGTGGCTTTTGTTAAAGTATCACTATTTAAAGATGTAGCATAAAGATAATAATATCCTTTTAAATATTCGCTCTCTCCATAATTCTTTATATCGTCAATTGTAAATGATTCTATATTATTAAAAGTTTCTATGTTTTCTTTTCTTGCATCTTCTCCACCTTTAAATTTTTCTGTAAGCCCACTTCTATCAAATGAAATGCTAGCAATTATATCATGTGCCGCTTCATAATCTTTCACAAGATTATCTGCTGTATTTCTTATTGCTAAAGTAACAGTTGCGCTACATGCTATAACTAAAATAATAATACCTATTAAAATATTTCTTCCCTTGTTTCTTATAATTGAAACCAAACTATTTTTAAAAATATACATTTTCTTACCTCCTAATCTATTCATAATATAATACATAAAGATTGAAGAATTATTGAAAAAAGAAAAAGTATTAACATTTTTTAATTTTGTTAATACTTCTTATATATTAATTTGGGATTGTTACTTTAAAAACCGTAAAACCATCTTTATATAACACTTCTATTTTTCCATTATATTTTTCTACTGTAGATTTTGCAATAGCAAGTCCTAATCCATATCTTTTTTCTTTTCTGTTTCTTGACTTATCTACACGATAAAATCTTTCAAATATTTTTTCTTTTTCTTCTTCTGGGATTGGATTCCCCATATTTTTTACTTCTAATATAATTTCGTTCTTTTCTTTTTTTAGAATAACTTCCACTTCTTTTTGTGCTTCAGTATGTTTGATAGCATTATCAGTCAAAGTAGATACAATATGCTCCATATCTTCCTTGTTTCCATCAATTATAATGTTTTCAGCAATTTTACTTTTTATACTTACTTGTTTTTCATAAGCCATACTTTCAAACATAGAAAGTATAATTTCAACTTCTTTTGAAAGATTTAATTGTTGGTACTCTTTTACATTATCTATATTTTCCATTTTAGCAAGTAATAATAATTCATTAATTAGCTTATTCATACTTTCTACTTCGTTTTGAATATATCTAAGCCATTTATTATCTCCCACTTCATTCTCTAACACATCGGCATTTGCCTCAATTACTGCAAGCGGCGTTTTTAACTCGTGTGATGCATCTTGAATAAATTGTTTTTGCTTTTCAAAAGTTTCTGATACTGGTTGTACTATAGATTTTGAGATTTTTTTTGCTATTACATATATAATAATTAATGAGAAAATAGATATACATATTGAAGATATTAGTATAACCCTTACTTGTAAAATAGCTTCTTCATTTTCCATAAGCATAACATTAATTGTATTAGTTTTTATTCTTCTTGTTTTATATATGTAATTTCCTATTATTCCACTTTCTTTATTAAGTTTACTTACTTTTATGGCATATTCAGTTATTTCTTTATCTACTAAATTACCTGAATTTTGTATAATTTTGTCATCTTCTATTAATACATTATATACTCCATCTAAATTTATATCTAAGTTTATATTTGGAATAATTTTATCATTTTCTAGTCTATCGTTTCTTTTTACCCCTCCATTCATAAACCTATCCATCATAGAAGTAGCAGTGTTTATTGTGTTTCTATAGTTTAAAATTGCAAACAATATAATAATTCCTAAAATGACTGTTCCAAGCGATACCATAATAATAAGAAATATTCTACTACTTAATTTTTTAATCATCTTCTACCTCTATTTTATAACCAATACCTCTTACCGCTTTTATTTTTACTTTTGATTTTAAAAGTTTTAATTTTTTCCTTAAAAACGATACATAAACTTCTACATTGTTATATTCTGTTTCACTATTATATCCCCATATTTTATTGGCTAACATTTCTCTACTCGCAATTTGATTTTTATTTAATAATAATATTTCTAATAAATCCAATTCTTTGCCATTTATAGCTATTTCAGTATTGTTAAAACTCATTTTCCCAGTACCTAAATCTAGTTTCAAATTACTATATTTTAATATGTTTGTATCGTCTACCTTTATCTTTCTCTTTAATACAACCTTTATTCTTGCTACTAATTCTCTCATATGAAATGGTTTTGTAATGTAATCATCAGCACCATGTTCTAACCCATTTAACTTATCAGTCATTTCTGATTTCGCTGTAAGCATTATGACTGGTGTGTCTATTTTTTCTTTTCTTAAATCTCTTAATATTTCAAACCCATTTTTATTTGGTAGCATTACATCTAATAAGATTAAATCATAAATATTGGTTAAAGCCTCGTTTTCTCCATCCTCTCCATTTGTTATTATATCAACTTGAAATTTTTCTTTCTGTAATGTTTCTGCTATGGCATCTGCTAAACTATATTCATCTTCAATTATTAAAATTTTCATTTTTATCACCTTTTTATATTGTATCTGTCGAACATTGAAATATTATTGAATAGTGTTCTTCTCTAATTTTATTATTTTGCAATAAATCTATAAATAGCATAAACTCCCCATATAATCCAAGAATATGCCCAAGCTTTAAATATAATACTTACTGTTAAATATAGGGTAGCAACTATTATTGCTATTACCCAATTCATTATTTTTTTCTTATCCATTATTACTTCCCCCCTCTCGATAAATCATATTATCTATACTAAATTTATTATCCCATATGTTATAAATGGACTAGAATATATTGTTATATATATTAGAGTTATCCAAGGTTGATAATCAATATAAAATTCTTTAAAAGATAATGACCAAGGGTGTTTAATTATAACCCAGCCAAACACATCAAATACTACTGTTATTGTTCCCCAAATAAGTGATGTACAAATAACATTTGATAAACTTACAGTTTCTAACCCATTAAAATAAAGATATGCAAAGATTGGAAATATAATTATATTATATAACGGATGCCAAGGTTTTGTTTTTCATATCCTTCTCCCATACCTGGACTATCCTTCATTGATTTCATATGTAATACTACAATATTAAAAATAGTATGTAACATACCTATACTTGTAACTATAAAATATGCTATCCAGTACCATAGCATTGAAAACCAAAAATTCTCCATCTTTTATTCCTCCATTTTTTAAAATGATTATAACATAACTTGTCAATAATTTTTATAATTTAAAATCTAAGTGATGTACTATTATTAACTAACATTGTACTATATATAAATAATATGTCTTTATTTTCAAATTCTACATATTCATTTAACCTCTTTGGTGATATATATCTTGTATCTATTACTGTTATTTTACTATATCCTTCTACTAATAATGGTACCAAACTACTTCCATATGAATCCCTAAAAACAATTAACTCTTTATCTTCCTTACTTTTTGGATTATTAATTGTTAATAGTGGTACTGCTCCTGATAAGTAAATATCATATTTATCTGGAGCATTCAATTTTTCCATATCATATATCTTAGTTTCCTTTTTTGTTTCATAATTATATACTACACAATCTTCTGTTATTTCGTTTGTTAATATTCGTATCTCATCATTCTCTGTGTTTAGCAAGTATCTTCCTGCATAAACACCTTTAAATTCTGTTACTTTCTTTTCTTCATACTTATTTTCTATTTTCAAATTCATCTCATTTGCAATTTTATTAGCTACACCTTGTAATTTTTCTTGTTTCCAATGTGAATCAGTATAATAATAGCTAGATAATTCTAAACTATCAAATATATCAATATATGTAGCCCAGTCTATATTTTCATTAATAATGTCCTTCATTTTTTTGTAATCTAGTTTTAAGTTGTTTTCATTCACAAAATAGTTTTTATCTGGAACTATTGTATAATAAACTCTATTAGTATTTGTTATGTATCTTTCATTTATTTCATTCATTTTGTTTGTTAAATTTAAAATTGACTTTTCATTTAGTGGATATATTTGTTCTATTAAACTTTTGTTATATTCATAAATATTATTACTATCTTGCTTTTTTAATAATCCTATTTCTATATTCGTTTTTAATTTTCTAAATGTTTCTCTTTCAAAAAACTGATCCATTGTATATTTTTCAAATTTTTCAAAAAAACTGCCATCAAATAATGTTTCAATTGAAATCTCAGGAAACTGTTGCAATTTTCTTCTTTCTGTTAGAGATATAGTTACATCTTTTGTTATTATATTAATAAGTAAAATTATTATAATAACAAGCACAAAAGATATTGTAACTACTATGTTTTTTATTTTATCATTCATTTTGCCCTCCCTAAAATCTAAAATATAAAAATGGATTATATGAATTATCTACTAAATAAGCTGTTATTATAATAAGTAATGTTATTATAAATATTGGCTCTAGAATATTAATAATTTTGTTTGTTTTCTGTTTTTCTTTTAATTTTAATACAATATTTCTTAAAAGTGGAGTTGCACCAATAACAGCAATTCCTAATATTACAATATAGCTTCTTATATAATATATTGTATATTGGTTTACAAAGTTTTCTCCATTTGCTCCAAATAAACCTACTATATTTTGTACTGCCTCTTTCATATTTTCTGCATTAAATATAATAAAGCTTATCATAACAATAAATAATACATATATTCTTTTTAAAAAAGTTGGCCATTTTTCTATGTATTTTCCTAAAAATACTTTTTCTATAATAAGAATAATTCCAAATAACAATCCCCATATTACAAAGTTCCAACTCGCTCCATGCCATATTCCTGTAAGCATCCATACTACAAGTATGTTTCTAATCTGTTTTTTAATTCCTTCTCTATTTCCACCAAGTGGTATATACACATAATCTTTAAACCAAGAACTCAAAGATATATGCCATCTTCTCCAAAATTCTGTTATACTTTTTGAAATATATGGATATTTGAAATTTTCTAAAAAGTGAAAACCAAATATTCTTCCGAGTCCTATTGCCATATCTGAATATGCTGAGAAATCAAAATAAATTTGCAACATATAACTAATAGCAAATACCCAATAAAACAGTACACTTTTCTCATCTGCTATAATAAACTTGTTACACAATTCTCCTAGCATATTTGCAATCAAAACTTTTTTAGCAAGCCCTATAGTAAATCTTCTTACTCCATAAGAAAAGTTTTCAAAGCTATGTTTTCTTTTATCTAGTTCTTCTTCTATTGTTTCATACCTTACAATTGGTCCAGCAATTAATTGTGGAAATAATGATACATATGTTGCAAGCTTTAAAAAACTTTTTTGTACTTTTACTTTTCCTCTATATACATCAATTACATAACTAAGAATTTGAAATGTATAAAACGATATTCCAATTGGTAGTGCTATTCTTAAAAGTGCTATATTTGTATGAAATATGCTATTTGTATTTGTTAAAATAAAATCTGTATATTTAAATACGCATAATGCTAAAATATGTAGTGATATGGTTATAACAAATAAACTTTTTTTCTTGTATTTATCAATTAGTATTGCTCCTATATATGCTATTAATATTTCAGCTAACATTAAAAAAATATATTTTGGTTCTCCATAGAAGTAAAACACTATGGATGCAATAAACAGTATGAAATTTCGTGTTTTTTTAGGTACTGCAAAATATAAAACAATAACTATTGGTAAAAAATAATATAAAAAGCTAATGCTTGTAAATAACATTTATTTTTCCTTTCTTACTCGCAATAAAGCTTCCATTTCTAACCTGGAAGCTTTATCAAATCATTTTATTTAAACTTAAAGTTCTGGTGGAAGATCAAAATCTACTTCTTCAGTTTTTTCTAATTCTTTTCCTATATCATTTCCAACATATTTCTTAAATTCTTCATATACTGGTTTTGCCCAATCTTCACTAGCCATTACTAAAAATATAATATTTTCATAATTTGTAATATATAATTTTTCTGCAGAAACACATATCCATCTTCTCATATCTATATTGTCCTTCATTTCTTGCTTCATTCGTTCTATGTCTGCATTTTCATTTACTTTAACGATTGCTAGTGAATATGCTTGTGCATTCATAAGTGGTACAGATACTACCAATTCTTCTACATCTTTATTTGATTTTAATCCTGTAAAAACTGAAACTTGTATTCCATCAGTTACATCTATTACAGCTGTTTCTAATTGTGGTAAATTTACTTTTTCGCTAGAATAAATTGTGTTTAACATATCTTGCATTTCCTCTGCTGTTTGAAGTTTTAACTCTTTTTTTCCTGTTTTTTGAATAAGTACAATACCTCCTACTACAAGAGCTATAATTACTATTATTGCTATTATTATAATTGCTTGTTTTTTCATATTTTCCTCCTTATATGATTTCATATTTTTAATATAACCAAATTATATTCTATTAATCCTTTTTTGTAAATAGTATTAGATATTACTTTTTAATAGGTAAATCTTTGCAGGTTTCAATAATAATTTCTTTTAACAATTCTTTTTTATCTATGTCTTCAATTAAATACATTGGTTTTGCACTTTTATAAGGTATTTGTTCTTTCATATTATATTTCTTATTGCTATCCACAATTTTTACAAGTAGTCTACTATCGTAAATTCCACCAAATAGAATACTATTATAATATAATAAATATTCTCCCATCATACTTCTACAAGTTATATTATCTAGTAAATCTAATTGCTCTAATATAAAATCTCTATATTCTTTTGATGTTGACATATATTTTTATCTCCTTCTTTTTTACTTCCATATTTTTTAATTTGCTTAACTATAACATTACTAATTACTTTCTCGCTAAATGATAGCATAAAAGCATATAATTAGCAAGCTAACTATATGCTTTATTCTTATAATAAATTTTATATTTTTCAATTTTGCATTTTTATTTGTTCTTCTTTTATTATTGGATAAGTTATAAGCTCACTTGTATCTAAATTTTCATTATGCATATTAATAGCTGTAATTTGATGATTATTATATGTTGTATAATAATAAATTCCCTTATTAGTATTACAACATGATGTATAAATCGTTATCTCATATTCTCCATTTTCTAATTCACAACACCCTCTTTGTTGGTCAACAGAATTTAGAATATGAAAAAATTGGCTAACACTTTCATTTTCTGTATTAGATGATACTGAGTTCATTTTTACAAATGTTGCTCTTATAAATCTTGATTGTGATGACAAATCTCCTGGAAGGCCTATGGCTCCCATCCCACGGCTGTATGTCTCAAGATTTAAATCTGTTGAAAATTTATTCTCTGGTGATTTCGCTGATAAATGCATATAATTATTTAATTCAAACACTTGCTTATCAAAAGGTGGATTATTTGTTAAAATCCCCACTGGATTTTCATATATTTTTATTCCCTCTTTTACTGATTCTACTGTTATAGCTTCTTCGCTGTCTGCAATAATCCAATGTAACTGTGCCAATGGTAATTGATCATTAAATGGTATATTTAATAAACTTATCTTTTCTAGTAATACTTGAGCTTCTTTTACTGTGGCACATTGACTAAGAATCCAAGGAATAAATTCAAATTGTGCTATATTGTCATAACCCTCTATTTTTTCTTTATATACTGCATTTCCTACAAAGTTCAATCCAGCCATTGCTAATCCTTTTTCATTTATAGCATCATAATATAAAGGATAGTTCTCTGTTACATATGCCATACCAATTATTGCATAATGAGTGTCTATATTTCCTTTTTCTATAAAATGAAATGGGAAATTTCGTGGTGTTATTGTAACCTCATCTTTATAAGAAAATTCATAATCTAAAGTACGTCCAAAATAAAAATCTTTAGTTTTATAAGTTGCTGCTGTACACATAATTCCTCCTTATTATATATCTTATACTTATAAATTATTTTCAAGATTTTTAATTATATTCACTAAATATCTATTTTTTAACTAACACTATCTCTCTACTCTACATTAACACATTTTTCAAAATCTTTTTTACCTATCTTCTTATTATTGTACATAATTTGTTTGAACTTTATCTGGAAGCTCATTATATTGTACTTCTTCCCAAGAATGTACTCCCATAGTTCGTATTTCTAACTTTAAATATGAATTTTCTCTTAGCTCTCTACTAGTTTTAAATTTCAATTCTCTTTTCTTTCCATTTTCATTATAACATTCTAGAGTATACTCATATTTCATAGTATCTGTTGAAGAAATTCTTTCTATTTTGCTATTATCTATTTTGGTATAATAAATTGATTCGTAATTTTCTAAAAAATATAGTCCAACTACACAAATTGCTACTAGCATAATTACTGCAATAATTGTAGGTATTTTTTCCTTTATATTTTCCATTTTTATTCCTCCTTTATAATGTTTTTGCTTCCAAAGTAAGTAGCCAAGAAGTATGCTCCATATATTACTCCCATAACAACAATTGTTGCTATAATTGACGGTAATAAGTCTTTAGATGATGCTATTCCAGATAAAATGTTTAAAGCAAATTGTATTCCAAATATAGAATGTATTATAGCTAATGCAAGTGGGGCTATGAAAAATATACCTATTTGTCTAAATAGTGCTTTATTTATCATTTTTTCATCACAACCTATTTTTCTTAATACTAAATATCTTTGTTTATTATCACTACTTTCTGTTAGTTGCTTTAATGCTAAAATTGCTGAACTTGCAATTAAAAATATAATTCCCAAATAAATTGCTATAAATGTTACAATTGTTGCTAATCCTACACTTGCCTCTATAATAGATATTTTTGTAAAACCATCTATTTCTAACCCATTATCAGCCAAATTTTGTATAAATCCAGAATCACCACTTGTAAATAGTTTTTCTATTTCTTCTTTTTCCTCCTCTGTATTTGCATTATAATTAGCTGCTAAAAAATACATTTCTTTCATATCATTTGTTAGAGGGCAATTATCTGGAACTAATATAATTCCTGTATTTGTATGACTTGTTGACATTACTATAAATCCATTTTTGCATTCATTATATTTTGTTTTATATTGTTTTCCTGCAATTGTTAAAGGATTATTTCCTTCTTTTAATACTTCATTTCTTATTTCTTCCATACTTACAAAGTCACAAAGTATAATATATTCATCATCATTTAATTCATACTCATCTATTCCATACAATTTAGCTATTTTATTGTAATCAGATATTTTTACAATTTGTTCTGCTGTATGATATGCAAGCCCTGGAAATTTTGCCTTTACTTGTTCTAGTTTACTTCCTAAAAAATCGTTCCAAGTTAAGTCATTGCTTGCATAAATTGGTATTTCTATTATATCTTTTAATATATTCATATCTAGTCCATTATTTTTTAATTTTTCTACTATTGGTATTTTTGAATCTTCTCTTTGTTCTTTTGTAGTTTTTCTTTCTACTCCATATTTTTTATAACTTTCTGGTAAATTTGCTGTTTTATATAAGTTTAAATCTACTGGTGTCATTTCTAATAATTCTCTCCCCATTGTATTTCTTAATGCTAAACTTGAGGAAAGTATTGATATTGTCATAAATAACATTAAACAAATTACACTCATACTCACTACCATTGTATTAATTTTATTATTAATTTGTCTTAATACAAACATATTTACATCTTTTAAATACACTCTTTTATATTTTTTTATTATTTGTAAAATAAATCCTGATAAAGACCAAAATATAGATAATGTTCCTACTATTCCCATTATAATAGGAAGCAATATTTTTTCTGCTGTATCTATAGAATGTACATCTATAGTCACTTTGTAATAAGCATATCCTAGAATACTTGCACCTATAATAAATATTAAAACAGAAATAAATGGATTTTTTATTTTTATTTGTTCATTTTTTTTAGTAGCGTTTAACAAATTGATTAATTTATATCTTGAAACTGTTATGGTATTAAAAAACATTACTGCAATATACATTACCCCAAAATATATACAAGTCTTTATACAAGCTTCTTTTGAAAATATAAACTGAAATTCACTCATATCTGCTTCAAACATTTTTGCAACTAATATAGACATAAATTGTGATGCAAATACCCCAACTACTAGTCCTATTGCAAGTGAAATTATTCCTACAAATATTGTTTCCATCAATATTATTTTTGATATTTGCTTTCTACCCATTCCTAGTGTCATATAAATCCCAAATTCTTTTTTTCTTCGGTTGATTAAGAAATTATTAGCATATACTATTAGTAATCCAAGTACAACTGCAACAAATACCGATACAAACCCAAGCATAGTTATCATTAGTTTTATAATTTCTCTTTGTGAGGCTGATACTTGTAACATTGCTTGCTGGCTATCTAAAGAGTTAAACATATAAAATATTGCAACCCCTAACACTAATGTTAAAAAATATATTGTATAATCTTTTATACTTTTTTTCATATTATTAAAAGATAATTTAAATAACATCGTTTAAATCACCTCCAAGAAGTGTTTGCACCTCAATTATCTTTTCAAAGAATTGTTTTCTTGTATCATTTCCTTTTATTATTTCATTAAAGATTTTTCCATCCTTAATAAATAAAATTCTATTTGCATAGGAAGCTGTAAAAGCATCGTGTGTAACCATTAAAATAGTAGCATTCATTTTTTGATTTAAAAATTCAAAGTTTTCTAATAACTGTCTTGCCGACTTTGAATCTAATGCTCCAGTTGGTTCATCTGCAAGTACAAGTTTTGGATTTGTAATAATTGCTCTTGCTGAAGCTATTCTTTGTTTTTGTCCTCCTGATACTTGATATGGATATTTATTTAAAATATCTTTAATTCCCAACTTTTCTGCAATATCATTAACTCTTTTATCAATTTCGTTTACATTTGTTCTACCGAATTGTTAATGCAAGTGCGATGTTTTCATAAGCTGTTAATGTATCTAATAAATTGAAATCTTGAAATATAAATCCTAATTCTTCTCTTCTAAATTTATTTAGTTTGTTTCCCTTTAATTTAGTTATGTCTTCACCATTAACAAGTATGTGTCCTGCTGTTACTTTATCTATGCTAGAAATTATATTTAAAAGAGTACTTTTTCCAGAACCACTTGCTCCCATTATTCCAACAAATTCCCCCTTTTCCACAGTAAAGCTAATATTATCTATTGCTTTTGTTAAGTTCGATTTGTTTCCATAGTATTTTTCAATGTTTTTTACCTCTAAAACTTTTCCCATATAAAAAACTCCTTTCCTTATGTCTTTATTATAATAGCTTCTAAAAAAAGTTCATATCGATTTACCTTACAAAAGTCTTACATTTTTGTAAGACTAAAATTATAATGCATTAAAAATTAATATAACTGTCTTGTGGAAACACAAATCGTATTTGGGTGCCTTCGCCAAAAACAGAACTTAATTCTATTGCTATTCCTAATTTATTGCATAATTTCTTGCATAAATAAAGTCCAATGCCTGTAGATTTCTTGCCCACTAATCTTCCATTAGTTCCTGTAAATCCTTTTTCAAATACTCTTGTAATTTCTTCTTTTTTTATTCCTATTCCATTATCTTTTATATATAAAATAACATTTTCTGCTTCTTGCTTTGCATATATTTCAAGTTGCAAGTTTCTATCTTGGCTTTTATATTTTACACTATTTTGAATAACTTGATTTAATATAAAAACTATCCATTTACTATCTGTTCTTACATCCAAATCTAAATCATGAATATTTATTGATATTTTATCTTGAATTAAAATATTTTTATTCTTTTTAATACTTTCATTAACTATCTCTTTTAATGCTATTTTCTTTATATAATAATCTTTTTCTACTGTGTTACTTCTTGCATAGAAGAGTGCTTGTTCAATATAGTTTTCTATCTTTTGTAATTCTTCATCTATACTTTTAGTAACTTCATTTTTATTGTTTTCTATTATCATTTTTCCGACTAGCTATTGGTATTTTTATTTCGTGAATCCATAACTCAATATAATCTTTATAATCTTCTCCGCATATATTTATATTTATTTACATTTTCAACCATTGATTTATCTATTTGTTCTAATAAATTTTTTAGTATTTTACCCTCTGTAAAATCAGGGGATTTTACAATTTCTGTAATCAAATATTTTTCATCTAATTCATATATAGTATTTGATAAATTTCTATAGAAGTTTCTTTTTGTAAAATATTCGATGGCAAGTCCTATTACATATAAGCCTATAATTACTATTGGAATATATAATTTTATAAAATTTCCAAATGGATATGCAAGCAAGAATATTTCTATTGTAACAATTCCAAACAATAATAAAATTATTGTAAGTACCTTATCTTTTATAAAACTTTTTAAACTCATTCTAAATTTCATACCTTTCCCGCTTCACTCTATTATACACACATAGTTATTTTCTTTTATAACTAATTTTCTCCCTTTAATATATATCCTTGTCCTCTTCTTGTTTCTAACAATTCTTTTAAATCTAATTCAGCTAGCTTATTTCTTAGCCTAGTAATGTTTACACTAAGAGTATTATCATCAATAAAACTTTCACTTTCCCATAAGCAATCCATTATATCCTCTCTTGATACAATTTTCCCTCTATTTTGTATTAGATACTTTAAAATCTTATATTCATTTTTAGTTAATTCAATAACTTTATCATTCTTTTCTATTGTACTATTTTGTATATTCAAAATAAAATCTTTAGTATATATTTTATCTTTTATTTCCGAAGTATTCCCACTTCTTCTTAACACTGAACCAATTTTCGCTAACAATATCTTTATATTAAATGGTTTAGTAATATAATGATCAGCTCCATAACTAATAGAAATTAGTTCATCTATTTCATTATCTCTACTTGTTATAATTATAATTGGCATATTCGATTGCTTCCTAATTTCTTTACATACATATTCTCCATCTACACAAGGTAAATTTATATCTAATAAAACAAGATTAGGATTTATTTTTAAAATATCATTTACAGTATTTTCAAATGTTTTTAATATTTCTACAATATATCCATTATTAATTAAAAATATTTCTAATTCATGTCTTAATTTCTCGTCATCTTCTACTATTAATATTTTTTGCATGGTTTTACATCATTCCTTTTTTAAGTATAAACTAGGTTAGAAAAAATTTAACTTCTAAACCTCACTTCTTCTATGGATATTATAACATAATAAATCGAGTAGAGAATAAATAATTATTTTATTTATTCCCTCTCACACCACCAT
>CAOKRC010000032.1 GCA_948471035.1 uncultured Clostridium sp. | reverse complement strand
CTGTTTTTAATTTATATGAAAATGTGTCAGTCCATATAATTCACGGATTCAGGAAGAAATATGATTTAACATAAATAAAATACAAATTAAGATAACCAAAATAAATATATTACTACAGTCATGCTAGTTACAATAATGTTAAATTGAATATTAACGAAACCAGTCAAAAATTGGTAAAAAATGTTGTTAGTTTTTTATTTATATGATAATATATACATCGTACTATGAATATAATTATAGTATGATGTATTTTGAAATTAGGGGAGAAAAAATTGAGTAAAGTAAAGGAAAAAAAATTAAAAGGAGATTTGTCGAATGATAAAGAAGAAAAAATAATAGAAACTGAGGAAAAATTTGAAGAAAATATAGGACAAGAAAATGATACTAAACAAAGTGAAGAGTTAGAACAAAATGAAGAAATAGAAGAATTTGATGACACAGAAGAAAATACAGAAATAGCTGAGATTGAAGACATAGAAGAAAAGATAGATGAGGGTACAGAAGAAAATGCAATAATAAAAGAAACTGAAAATATAGAAGAAACAGAATATATAGAAGAAGTTATTGAATTAGAGCAAAAAGAAGAAAATACTACAGAAGAAATAGAAAAAAGTGAATACATAGAAACATCTAGTATATTAGAAAAAAATAATGAAAATGCTACTTACGAAAAAGAAGATGAACAACCAGAACAAATAAACGAAAAGGTTGAAGAAAGTGAAACTAATGAAGCTAAAAAGATAGACTTTCTACATAAATATGCTATTGTAATAACTATAATTTCTGTTTTATTATTTATAGGATTAGTAGTGTTTTCAACAGTATTTGGACTAATTAATAGAAGTAGTGACAAAATAGTAAAAGGAGTCTACATAAACAAAATAGATGTATCAAGTCTTACATATGAAGAAGCAAAAGAAAAATTAACAGAAGAATATAGGCAAAAGACAAACAAAACTATTAAATTAAAACATAATGATTATTCTAAAGAATTTAATCTTGATGAAATAGAAACTAAATTTGGAATAGATGAGGCACTTGATATAGCATATAGTATAGGTAGAAGTGGAAAGATTTTAAAAGATAATTATGCTATTATAAATGCAAATTTAAGCAAAGTGAATATAAATCCAGCTTTTAGTTGTAACGAAGAAAAATTAACAGGTATTATAAATGAAACTAATGAAAACTTTCCAGATAAAGTATTAAATAGTTCATATAGTATAGAAAATAATAACTTAATTATAACAAAAGGCAAATCAGGATATTCAGTAAAAAAAGAAGAACTAAAAAGTTTAATATTAAATAACATTATTAACCTAAAAGCAGAAGAACAAATAATTGATATACCTATTGTAAAACAAGAACCTGATAATATAGATATAGAGAAAATTCATAATGAAATATATAAAGAAGCAAAAGATGCATATTACGAAAAAGAACCATTTACAATATATCCACATGTTGTTGGCGTGGACTTTGATGTAAGTTTAGAAGAGGCAAAAGCATTAGTAAATAATAGCGGAGATACAATAACAATACCACTTAAAATAACAACACCAAGCGTAACAATAAATCAAATTGGAACAGAAGCATTTCCAGATTTACTTGCAACATATACTACATCATTTTCAGCATCAAATACCAATAGAACTACAAACATAAAACTTTCTTCAAATAAAATAAATGGAGTAGTATTAATGCCAGGAGAAGAGTTTTCATATAATAATGTAGTTGGGCAAAGAACAGCTGCAAAGGGTTATAAATCAGCACCAGTATATGTAGGAGGAAAAGTAGTAAATGATATAGGAGGGGGAATATGTCAAGTATCTTCAACTCTATATAATACAGTATTACGTGCTAATTTAGAAATTGTAAAAAGGTCAAACCATAGATTTGCAACAGGATATGTACCATTAAGTACAGATGCAACAGTATCATGGGGAGGGCCAGAGTTCATATTTAAAAATTCAAGAAAATATCCAATAAAAATAGTTTCAACTGTAACAGGTGGAAAAATTAAAGTTGATGTATATGGCTGTAAAGAAGACGTTGAATATGATGTTACAATTCAATCCGAAACATTACAAGTTATTCCTATGAAAACAGAATATAGAACAAATACGTCACTTCCAGTAGGCACAACAAAAACAGTACAAAAAGGCCATGCAGGATATAAGTCAAGAGCATATAGAATTTTAAAATTAAATGGTAAGGTTATATCAAAAGAATTATTATCAACAGATACATATGCACAATTATCAACAATTATAGAGAAGAATTAATGAAAAATGATTTAATTATAGGGGCAGGCCCCATGTCTGCCCTAATAGGTGATACAATATTGATAAAAGGAGAAGAATCAGTATGGATTGGAAAAAAGAAACAGTACAAAGAATGGAATGGAATGGAGAAATCTCTAACTACGAAGAAAAGTTAAGAATTGCAAAAAAGGTTGTAGATAAAGTGAAAGATGGAGATTGTATAGGTGTTGGCTCGGGTTCTACATCTTTTGTTGCAATAAAAGAGATTGCTAAAAAAATAAAAGAAGAAAATTTACACATAACAGCAATACCAACATCATATGAAATTAATTTGCTATGTAATGAGTTAGGAATACCAACTGCAAGTCTTATGGATAAAAAACCAGACTGGAGTTTTGATGGAGCTGATGAAGTAAACGATAAAAATTGGTTAGTAAAAGGTAGAGGTGCTGCAATGTATAGAGAAAAGCTAAACATCGTAAATTCAAAAGTGACATATATTTTAGTGGATGAATCTAAATTTGTAAAAAATACATGTGATAAATTTCCAATACCAGTTGAAGTTACACCTAGAGCAATAAATTATGTAAGACAAGCCATTTTTGATATGGGAGCTGAATCTGTTACGTTAAGACTAGCTAAAGGAAAAGATGGACCAGTTATAACAGAAGAGGGAAATGTTATTTTAGATGCAGTTTTTAGAAATGTAGATGAAACTTTAGAAAAAAGCTTAAAAGGAATAGTAGGAGTTCTAGAAACAGGTTTATTTATAGGATATAATGTTGTTATAGAGAAATAAAATTGTGTAGGGGCAGGCGACTTTAGTCTGCACATGTAGAAATAATATTTAAAAGATATGGCAATATAAATAGAAAGGTAAAAACTATGGAATATGAAAATATAACTAGTCCAGAATTAGAAGATGCTCGGGGAAGAAATAATGGAAAACTCTTTAAGGCCAAAAGCATTAAAAGAATATATTGGGCAAGACAAAGTAAAAGAAAATATGAAAATATATATAGAGGCTGCAAAAAAAAGAGGTGAGCCTCTTGACCATGTTTTATTATATGGACCACCAGGTCTTGGAAAAACTACACTATCCAATATAATAGCGAATGAAATGAATTCTAATATTAAAATAACATCTGGGCCAGCAATAGAGAAACCAGGAGATTTAGCAGCAATCCTTACAAATCTTACAGAATTTGATGTACTTTTTATAGATGAAATACACAGATTAAATAAAACAGTAGAAGAAATTTTATACCCAGCATTAGAAGATTTTAGTTTAGATATAATAATAGGAAAAGGACCAAGTGCAAGGTCTATAAGACTTGACCTTCCTAAATTTACCTTAATAGGAGCAACAACAAAAGCAGGTTCACTTACAACACCATTAAGAGATAGATTTGGAATTGTATCAAGGCTTGAATTATACACACCAGAACAACTTGAATTGATAATAAAAAGATCTGCTACAATTTTAGGGGTAGAATTAGAAGAACAAGCAGTAAATGAAATGGCAGGACGTTCTAGAGGAACCCCAAGAATAGCAAATAGATTATTAAAACGAATTAGAGATTATGCAGCGGTTTTGGGAGATGGAAAAATAACATTAGAAATAGCACGAATTGCCTTAAACAAATTAGAAATAGATGGATTAGGACTAGACGAAATAGATAGAAAAATATTAAGAACAATTATAGAACAATATAAAGGTGGACCAGTAGGTTTAGAAACATTAGCTGTAACAATAGGAGAAGAAGTAGAAACAATAGAGGACGTATATGAACCATACTTAATGCAAATAGGTTTCTTATCACGCACACCAAGAGGAAGAATAGCTATGCCAGATGCATATACTCATCTAGGAATAGCACAATAATAAAAAGAGTATATAGACTTGCTACAAACTAGCGCGAAGGAAGTAATATAATTATTTTTTAAAAGTGGAGTATGCGGAGTCTCTAGAGGTTATGACAAGTGTCGAAACTTATAAAAAATAATTATATTACTTCCTGGGGCAGATTGAAAAAGAAACATATTTAAATAAAAGGAGAAAATGCAAATGCAAATAATTTATATTTTGTCACTAATTATCATAACAACAAGTTTCATCTTAGTAAAGAAAACAGATAAAAAACTAAATATATTTAGCTTTTTAAATATAACGATAGGAGTAATTTTTTGTTATAATACATTTATAAGTTATGTGCTAACATTTTTCTTGATACCAGTTACATTAACAAGTTTATCAATAATTAATATTGTATTTTCAATAATTCTTATTACTATAATGTTATGGAAAAAGCAAATACAAAAATACGAAATGAACAAAATAGATATGCTATATATAGCGATATTAGGAATTGCAGTACTAATGGTATCATACCTAAATTTTGGATTTCCATTCAATATAAAATATGAAACAGGAGACCCATCAGTACATTATTTAACATCAGAAATGTTTAGTGAAAACGATTCATTACTTATAACAGATAGAGATGAAGTTTATAATAGTTTTGTTACAAGAAAAACAGTTTCATATGTTAATTCAGGGTTAATAATGAAATGCTTAGATGGAGTTATAGATTCATTTTATAATTACAATATATTTATAATTTTTGGAATATTTGTATTATTTATAACTGCATCATCAATGTATACAACAATATCTACATTTGCAACAGATAAAAAAACACGCTTTTTAGCATTTATAGTTAGTTTAATATACACAATGGGGTACCCACTAAATAGCTTCTTATTTGGGTTTGAATATTTAAGTATGGGGATTCTTCTTATATGCTTAGTGTTTGATATGGTATACTATTTTAAAAACCAACAATTAAAACTGGTATATAGTATATTAATATTTGCATTACTAAATTTTGGTGTATTCAGTGCATATTATATGTTTGTACCATTCTTATATTCTGCATTATGGATATATTTTTGTATTTGTAGCTATGAAAAAGATAAAAGTATATTTACAAAAAAGAATATAATTCTATTAATAACAACACTACTAGTACCATTCTTTTTAGGATTTATATATCATATAGCACCAGAAATATATGGGGTAATAATCAACCAAAACCTAAATGCTGAAACAATGTTTAAATATTCATCAAGCCTAGTTGGAAGGGGACTTGCGACATATGGATATATATATGTAAATTTATATTCTAATATGTTAGTATTACTCCCAATTCCTATATATTTACTAATAAAAAAATGGAAAGACAATAAATTTGCTGGAATGAACATGATATTTTGCATAGCATTTATAGAATTATTATTAATTGGTTTTTTATTTGGAAAAGTATCAATATATTATCTAACTAAAAACTATTTTGCTTTATGGTTTATCTTATTTTATTTAAATTATAAAGGATTAGTAGAAATATATAAAAAATACCCAAAGGTTTCTTTTGGAATTGTAGGATTTTACAGTATATTAATAATATTAAACTTACTATTTATAGATACAACATTAGAAAACCAGGAACTAAATCCAAATGAAAGACCAACAACAGTAGTAGAAGTATTTGGAGCAAATAAAACAATATTAAAATATAAAAAGACAGATTTTTATATAGAAGAACTAGAACTATTAAAATATTTAAAAGATAATATAAGTTATGATAATAAAGTAGAAATTGTAGGAGATATGGAACAAGGTTATTGGGCTTATACATTAACGAGATATTTAAACAACAAAGATAACACATATACAGCAAAAGGACAAAACGGACTTACAATGAAAATGTTAAATGTAAAAGATGATATAGAAAATGCTGATTATATAATCTATTTTAATCGAACAGATTACTATAAAATACTAAATGAAAGAATACATGAATTAGGAGATATTATTTTTGAAAATGCATATGGCGTAATTATAAAGTGCAAAAAGAAATAGTAATAAGAAGAAAGGAAATAAAAATGAAGTTATTAATGCATACATGCTGTGCACCATGCAGTGTTTATTGTATAGAAGCACTAAGAAAAGAAGAAGTTGAACCTGCTCTTTATTGGTACAACCCCAATATACATCCATACACTGAATATAGTGCAAGAAGAGATTGCTTAAGAGAATATGCTAAAAGCATTAATGTAGAAGCAATATTTGAACAAGAATATGGATTAGACGAGTTTTGTAAAAACGTAATTGGCGATTTACAAAATAGATGCAAGAATTATTGCTACAAAGTTAGATTAGAAAAAACAGTAAAATATGCAAAAGAAAATGGATATGATGCATTTACAACAACATTATTTGTAAGTCCATATCAAAACCACGAAGCATTAAAAGAAATATGTGAAAAACTTGCAAAAGAATATGATATTGAATTTGTATATAGAGATTTTAGAGTAGGATTTAGAGAAGGACAAACAAAAGCAAGAGAACTTGGGTTATATATGCAAAAATATTGTGGTTGCATTTTTTCAGAAGAAGATAGGTATAGTAAAAAAATAGAAAAAGATAAAGATTTATAAATAAAGGAGAACAAATATGTTTGAAGAATTTAAATTAAAAAATAAGTGCAAAAAAGAAGGTAAAATGGCAGAATATGAAGAATATAAGCAACACTTAAAATGTTTAAAAAGAGATATTAATATGTATGAAGGATTTTTAAGAGATGCAACTGAAAAGTTTACTAATATATGGAAAATCTATACAAAAGATTCTAAACAATACGTAGATGCTAAAGATGAGGTATTAAGATGGAAATATACGTTAGAAGAACGTAGATTACAATTAAAATTTATTAGACCAAATTTAAAACAAGATATAGATTATAGAAATAATCAATATGATAAATTTACATCAAGATTATCGCAAGTTTTGCCATCAAATTTAGATTTGAGATTTCATGGAACACCAATTTATTTTGCAGAACAAATTATAAAGAGTGGAACAATAACTTCTAGTGCAGATAGATATGATGGTTATATAAGAAGTACTGACAGAAAGGGAGAAATATCGGTATCTAGTATAGAAACTTTAGATACAACAATTCATGGATGGTTTACTGATTTAACAGCATACGAAAGATGCTTACCAGCTGGCTGTTTATTTGTTGTTTTACCAAAAGATAAAGAAGATGCTGAATATGGACATAATATTCTTCATTCTATAGATTTTAGAAAAAATCCAGAACAACTTTATGGAGTGGTTACAACACCAGAAAACATTGAACAAGTAAAAAGTTGGATGGCAGAAGCTAAATTTAATGCAAATTCTGTATATACATTTGAAGAATTTTTACAAAATATAAAAGAAAAATCAAACAGAATTAACTGGAAAGTTAAGCCGCGAAATAGTATGGAAAAAGATAATAGTATAAAAAATAATTCAAACATGACATTAAAACAAAAAATTTTTAGCAATATGAAAGAGATGAAAAATAGAATTAAAACGGATAATATAGAAAGAGGAAATAATGATGAAGAATATAGAGAATAATATTATTGATAAAAAACAAATTAATTATAAACTAATATTTATATTATTATCAGTGGCTTTTATTAGCCCATCTATTGTATATTTGTTGCAAGGGAGAAAAATAATAGACTTAGTTTCTAGTTTTACATTTTTCTTTACTGAACCAACTTGGAAATGTACACCCGCAAAAGTAATAGGAACAATATTTTTTGTGGGAATATTTATAACATTAGCTTTTGTGTATTATAAAATTATAAAGAACCACAAAAAAGAATTTACAACAGGTAAAAAAGTAGCAATATTTATAACAATTGTATCTATATTATTCTTTATTATGCTACCTCTAACAAGTACAGACGTATTTTACTATATTGGTACAGGATGGAGTGAAGATCATTATGGAGTAAATCCATATTATACCTCTGTAAATGATGTAATGGCAGAAACTGAAGAAGCGGCAAATGATGAAATGTTACTTAAAATGAAAGGTATTTGGAGTGGACAAACAATAGTATATGGACCAGTATGGCCTTTAATATGCAAGATTTTAAGCGGATTATCTATGGGAAATCTATTTGTAGCATTATTTATATATAAGTTATTTAACTTAAGTTTACATTTAATAAATACATATTTAATATATAAAATAACAAATAAACGAAATATATTTGCACTATTATATGGAATAAATCCATTAATACTATTTGATGGATTGGCAAATGTGCATAATGAATTATTACTTATTTTCTTAATTTTACTTGGATTATATTTTTATATAAAAAAGAAAAATGTAACATTAGCAGTAATATCATTTGCATTAGGAGCAGCAGTAAAATATGTTGCAATTTTGCTTATACCATTTATCATTCTATATCATTATAGAAAAGAAAAACTATTAAAAAAGATACTATATTCATGTTTATGGGCATTATTATTTATTGTAGTACTAGCATTATGTTACTTAATATATATGCGAGACTTTGATTTTTTAAATGGAATTATGACACAACAAGGAAAATTTGTAAATTCAATATTTACACCAATTGCAATAAAGAACTTTGATTTAGCACTATCTGTATCAAAAGGATTTATGTTAGCATTTATAGTAATATATTTAGTAGCGATACTAAAATTACTATTTGAAAAAAAACAGTATACATTTAGTACATTTATAAGAAAATATAATGGACTATTAGTGTTATTTTTATTTGGGACAATAACTAATTTTCAAAGTTGGTATACACTTTGGTTATTACCTACAATGATGTGGGATTCATCAAAAAATATAAAGTGGTTAGCAAGTATTACAATACTTGCAGAACTTGGCAACATTGTATATTTTATTGCATACGAACACTATATGTTTGGGGCGATATATCCAATAATTTTGTTAATTACAATAATAATTTCTAATGTATTATGTGAGAAAAAACAAAGGATTATAAATAAAGGAGATAAAAGATGGTATTAAAGAATAAGCTAGAAATAACTGATGAATTTGAACTTGCAAAAGAAGAAGAGAAAATCACTAAAAAGAAAGCATTAGAATTATTTGAAAGAAAAATGTTAAATTCTCTTGAAGTTGGAACATTTAAGGGATTGTCACAAATTCATAAATTCCTTTTTGAAGATATATATGAATTTGCAGGAAAGATTAGAAAAGAGAATATTTCTAAAAGCAATTTTAGATTTGCATCTAGTATGTATTTAAAAGAAGCACTAGAAAAAATAGATAAAATGCCACAGAGCGATTTTGATGAGATAATAGAAAAATATATAGAAATGAATATAGCACATCCATTTAGAGAAGGGAACGGTAGAAGTACAAGAATATGGCTAGATACAATTTTAAAAAAAGAGCTTAATATGGTAATAGATTGGAGCAAAGTTGATAAAGAAGATTATTTGTTAGCAATGGAAAGAAGTCCAATAAAAGATACAGAAATAAAATTTTTATTAAAACAAGCATTAACCAATAAAATAGATGATAGAGTTGTTTATATGAAAGGTATTGATGCAAGTTATAACTATGAAGGATATAACGTGTATAAAACAGAAGAGTTAAATCAGGAGAAAAAATGAAAAAACAAAAACAAGAAAAAGTAATTATAATAACGATATTTATACTTATAATATTCATACAAACATTAGCCATCATATATGCTACAAGCAAAAGAGAATATTATCACATAGATGAATATTATTCACATGGATTAATGCGGATATAAAAGAGCATTTATATATGAAAACGAAGACTTCTTAGATAATTGGCACGATAAAGATTATTATAAAGATTATTTAGTAATAAATGAAAATGAGAAAAATGATTTTAGTAGTGTATATAAAAATCAAATAGAAGATGTACATCCACCACTATACTATCTACTATTGCGTATAGTCTGCAATTTTAACATAGGTGAATTTTCTATATGGCCAGGAACAATACTTAATATAATAATCTTTATAGTTGCAAGTATATTTCTATATTTAATAGCAAAAGAGATATTTGAAAATCCATATTACGCATTACTTGTATGCTTTATTTCAGGCTTTTCATTAGCTATTATAGAAACGGTTATGTATGTAAGAATGTATGAATTACTAGTTTTAAATATACTAATGCTAATTTATTGGCATATACGAAAAAACGAAAAGAAAGAACTAACATATAAAGACATTGTACCACTATACCTTATGGTAGTAGTGCGGATTTTTAACACATTATTACTATTTAATAATTGCGGTAATATTATTTATAATGCATATGATAAAATATTTAAAACAAAAAGAATATAAAAACATATTAAAATATATTTCTACTTTTGTAGCATCTGGAATAACAGGAATAGTAATATTTCCATATTCAATAGCTCATATATTCTTTAGTTATAGAGGACAAGAAGTTACAAGTAATTTGTTTGATTTTTCTACAATACTATATAAGATAAAAGAAAACATTGATTTAATAAATAGTGAAATATTTCGGTAGCTATGGGTATATAGTAATACTATTTTTGATAATTCTTTGTGTACTATGGATGTTATTAAAAAAGAAAAAAGTTCAAGACACAACAAAACTAAACAGCACTATAAAATATGTATCAATACCTATGGCAATATATTTAGTGTTTTCTATAATTTGTTCACCATATATAGATTTAAGATATTTAATGCCAGTAATACCTCTTATATTTTGTTCACTAATTTATGTTTTTTATGATATAATACAAGATATAATAAGTAAGAAAAAAACATTTTTGGTATTACTAATAATATCAATATGTTTTGCTATATCAGTAATACCAAAACTTTCAAATAATTCATATACATATAAAGGACATAGGGAAACATTAGACTATTTAGAAAATGTAAGTAATATACCTATGGTATATGTATACGAAGATTATTCAGCTGAGTACAATAAAACAATGGAATGTTATGAAGCACTAACAAAAATGGATAAAACTTATATAATGTCAACAGAGAAATTTTCGCTAAATAATGTAGAACAGATATTAAAAGGAGTAGAGTGTGACGATGAGATTCTATTAATGATGCACAGTGTGTATAGAAATAAAGTAATAGATGAACTATTAAAAGGAAATACATTTATAGATGCAAAATATGTTGGAAGGCTTGGCAGATTTGTAATTTATGAATTAAAATAATTTGAGTGTTGAATAAAAACATATAATGTAGGATTTGAATATTCATAATTTATGAATTAAAATAATTTAGGTATTGAATAAAAAACATATGTTAAATAGCTTGAAAGATTTATATTATATAAATTAAAGAGAAATGAAGTATCAATGAATAATTATTTTTGTTAAAGATAGGAGTTTAAATTCATGGGAAGAATATTGTTAATTGATGGAAATAGCATACTAAACAGAGCGTTTTATGGAATAATGGGAAATAAAATGTTAATGACAGAAGATGGAACTTATACAAATGCTGTATATGGTTTTTTAAGCATTCTATTTAAAACAGAAGAAGAATTAAAACCAGAATACATCGTAGTAGCATTTGATAAAAAAGGACCAACTAAAAGACATGAAATGTATAAAGAGTATAAAGCAAATAGAAAAGGTATGCCAGAAGAGTTAGCAGTTCAAATGCCAATAATAAAAGAAATATTACAAGCAATGAATATTAAAATTATAGAAAAAGAAGGATATGAAGGAGACGATATTATTGGAACTCTATCTAGATTTGGAGAAAAAAATGGACTAGATGTAACAATTCTTTCGGGAGATAGAGATAACTTTCAACTTGCAACTGATAAAGTAACAATTGAAATACCAAGAACTAAAGCAGGAAAAACAGAAACAGATTATTATGATAGAAATAAAGTAATAGAAGAATATGGTGTAGAGCCATATCAACTAATACAAGTAAAAGGATTAATGGGAGATACATCTGATAATATTCCTGGGGTTCCTGGAGTTGGTGAAAAAACAGCTTTAGGATTAATTAAAGAATATACAGATATTGATAATTTATATAGTAAGATAGAAGCGGGAGAAGACAACATCAAAGGAAAATTAAGAGAAAAACTAATAGAAAACAAAGACCTTGCTTTTGTTTCACGAGAACTTGGAAGAATAAATATAGATTCTCCAATAGAAGAAAAATTAGACGAAATGAAAAAAGAAGAATGGAATAAAGAAAAAGTATTAGAGCTATTTAAAAAGTATAGATTTAATAGATACATTGAACGTTTTTCGTTACAAGGAGAAAGAACTAAAAAAGAAGAACAAAGTATAAGTTTTGAAATAAAAGAAATAAAGACAGAGGAAGACCTACAAAGTTTAATAGAGATTTTACAAAAAGAAGAAAAAGTAATTTACTATTTTGGGCTAAAAGATGTAAAAGATAATATAGAGTATATTATTAAAGAACAGATAGTAAGCATTAGTACATGTATAAAAGATATAGTATATTATTATGAATTTGACCAAAAGCAAGAAGAATTTGTAAAGCACTTTAAAACATTATTTGAGGAAAAAGAACTTGTTGGATATGAATTATCAAAAGATTATATTTTGCTAAAACAAATAGGGATTACACCAAAACATTTTAAATTTGATGTAAAGGTTGCGGCATATTTATTAAATCCAGTATCTTCAAAGTATCCATTAGATGGGCTTAGTATTGCCTATGCAGGGATTGATATTTTAGAATATTTAAAACAAAATGGAATAAAAGAAGAAAAACAACAATTGAATTTGTTTGAAACAAATGAAGAGAGTGATTCAGGTTCAAAACAAAAACAAGAGAGTATAATATATACGTATGTTATATCAAAACTAGAACAAATTTTACAAGAAAAATTAACTAAAGAAGATACTATTAATCTATTTAATAATATTGAAATGCCACTTGTAGAAGTATTGGCAGATATGCAGTATCAAGGAATGAAAGTTAATAAAGAAGAACTAATCAATTATGGAAATGTTTTAAAAGAAGAATTAGAAAAATTAACAAAAGAGATTTATGACTTAGTAGGAGAAGAATTTAATATAAATTCACCAAAACAATTAGGAGAAATTTTATTTGATAAACTAAAGTTACCATATGCAAAAAAGACGAAAAGTGGATATTCAACAGATGTTGATGTTTTAGAAAAAATAAGAGAAGAACATGAAATAGTTCCTAAAATACTAGATTATCGTGCAATAGCGAAATTAAATTCAACATATGTAGAGGGGTTACTTCCATATATTAATGAGTTTGACCAAAAAATTCATTCATATTTTCATCAAACTGTAACAGCAACTGGTAGAATAAGTTCAACAGAACCAAACTTACAAAACATTCCAACAAGGCAAGAAGCGGGAAAGAAAATAAGAAAAGCATTTAAACCAAGAGAGGGATGCATATTTTTAGATGCAGACTACTCACAAATTGAGTTAAGAGTTCTTGCTCATATTTCTGGAGATGAACATATGATAGAAGCGTTTATGAACGACGAAGATATTCATAAACAAGCAGCATCCAAAGTACTAAACATACCAATAGAAGAAGTAACACAAGAGCAAAGAGCTAATGCAAAAGCAGTTAATTTTGGGATTGTATATGGAATCAGTGATTTTGGACTAGCAGGACAGCTTGGAATATCAAGAAAAGAAGCAAAAGTATATATAGACCAATACTTAGAAAAATATAGTGGAATTAAAAAATTTATGGAGACAATAGTAGAAGAGGCAAAAGAAAAAGGATATGTAGAAACTCTATTTCAAAGAAAAAGACAAATTCCAGAGCTAAAATCTTCAAACTATATGGTAAGACAATTTGGTGCAAGAGCAGCAATGAATACTCCAATACAAGGAACAGCAGCAGACATTATGAAAATTGCTATGCTTGATGTGTTTAACAAATTAGAAGAAGCGGGATTAAAATCAAAATTAGTATTACAAGTACATGATGAGCTAATAATAGATACAGTTATAGAAGAAAAAGAACAAGTAAAAGAAATTTTAAAAACTTCAATGGAAAATGCAATAAAGTTAAAAATACCATTAAAAGTAGAACTAGGAGAAGCGAAAGACTGGTATGAAGCAAAATAGAATATGATATAATATGTAGGGGCAGGCCCTGTGTCTGCCCAACTTCGAAGAATTATCTTAATAAAAAAAGGGCAGGCTCGCACAAGACCTGCCCCTACAAAAGATATTGTAATAAGATAAAAATGTGTAGGGGGTGCATGGTATGAAACTCAGGTAGCATACCATGTTGCCTCTACAAAGATAGGAGAGAAAAGTTTGCAAAAGAAAATTATAAAAATAACAATTGTATTAACAATAATAACATTGGTAGCAATATTATTGTTTGGTGTATTCAAAGTTCAAAACATAGTATTAAAGAAAATATATCCAATGAAGTACACTGAATATGTATATAAATACGCAAAAGAATATAATGTAGACCCAGTACTAGTATTTGCAATAATAAAGGCAGAAAGTAATTTTAATCCAAATGTCGTATCTTCGAGTAATGCTATAGGACTTATGCAACTAATGGAGGCAACAGCAGAAGAAATTGCAAGAAATTTGGAAATTGATTTTGTAAAAGGAAAATCATTATATAATCCAGAACTAAACATACAACTTGGAACAAAATACTTTTCAAACCTAATGAAAGAATACAACAATAACTATTTGCTGGCTCTAACAGCTTATAATGCTGGTATTGGAAATGTAGGAAGATGGATAGAACAAGGTATAATAAAAGCAGATGGAAGCGATATAGAAAATATACCTTTTAAAGAGACAAACAATTATGTAAGAAAAATTTTAAGAGATTACAAGATATATAGAGAACTTTACAAATAATATAGCTTGATATATAATAACAAAAACAAAAGATGTAATAGTTTAAAAGAAATGTGATTTTCTTTTATAACTATGTGTGCTTTTAGAGCGAAGAGAGAAAGGAATGAGATTTTATTATGTCAGTTTTAGTTACAGGAGGAGCAGGTTATATTGGAAGCCATACAATAGTTGAATTATTAAACAGTGGAAAAGATGTTGTTATAATAGATGATTTTTCAAATAGTAAGCCAGAGGTATTAGATAAAATTAAAGCGATTACAGGGAAAGATTTTAAGTTTTATGAAATAGATTATTTAGATAGACAAGCTTTAGAAAAAGTATTTGAAGAAAATGAAATAGAAGCAGTTTTAAATTTCGCAGGGTTTAAAGCAGTTGGAGAATCTGTTGAAAAACCAATAGAATACTACACAAACAATGTTTCAGGAGCATTAGTATTATTAGATACTATGAAAAAATATGGTGTAAAAACTTTTGTATTTAGTTCATCTGCAACAGTATATGGAGACCCAGAAATAATACCAATTACAGAAGAGTGTAAAACTGGGGGAACAACAAACCCATATGGAACAACAAAATTATTTATTGAACAAATTTTAAAAGATATTTATACATCAGATCCAACTTGGAATATATGTATTTTAAGATACTTTAATCCAGTAGGAGCACATTCAAGCGGATTAATTGGGGAAGAACCACAAGGAATACCAAATAACCTAATGCCATATATAGTAAGAGTTGCAAATGGTACATTAAAAGAATTATCAGTATTTGGAAATGATTATAAAACACCTGATGGAACAGGAGTAAGAGATTATATTCACGTAGTAGACTTAGCAATTGGACATATAAAAGCATTAGAAAAACTAGAAAAAGAGAAAAAGGGATTATTTATATATAACCTAGGTACAGGAAATGGATATAGTGTACTAGACATGGTAAAATCTTTTGAAAAAGCTACAGGAAAGAAAGTAGCATATAAAATTGTACCACGTAGACTAGGTGACATAGCAACATGTTATGCAAATCCTAAAAAAGCATATGAAGAATTAGGATGGAAAGCAAATTTTGGAATAGATGAAATGTGTAGAGATTCTTGGAATTATATAAATGGGAAATAAAAATGGTAGTTGCATATTTTGCAACTATCATTTTTTATACAATAACATAAAAAAAAACACAAAATTTACAAAATTATGCTTTTGATTGGTTTACATATTGCTGGAAACTTGTTATAATAAAGGATATGAAATTTTAAAGACATATTAAATAATATACAACCATACTATATAAAAGTGTTTACACAAATACAAGAAAAATAAATTTATAAAAAGGATGTTGAATAAAAATGATTTCAAATTATAGTGTTAAAAAACCATTTACTGTATTTGTTGCAGTAATACTAATTATTATTTTAGGGGTAATTTCATTTACTAGTATGACTACAGACTTATTACCAAAAATGGATTTACCATATGCAATTATTATGACTACATATGTAGGTGCAAGTCCTGAAAAAGTAGAAACTGTGGTTACAAAACCATTAGAGCAAACTATGCAAACTTTAAGCAATATTAGTAATATATCTTCTATATCAAGTGAAAATTCTTCAGTGGTTATATTAGAGTTTTCAAATGATGTAAATATGGATTCTGCTTTAATTGAAATAAATTCTAAATTAGACTTAATAAAAGCTGCATGGGATGATGATATGATAGGTTCACCTATGGTATCTAAAATTAATCCAAATATGATGCCTATTATGCTTACAGCAGTTGATATGCAAGATATGGATAAAGGTAAAATAACAGAATTTGTAAACAATAAAATAATGCCAGAACTAGAAAGAATAGATGGAGTGGCAAGTGTAAGTGCAACAGGGTTATTAGAAGAACAGATAAAAATCAATTTAAATCAAGATAAAATTGAAGAGATAAATAAAAAGATTTTAAATAGTGTAAATGATGAATTATCTAAAACGCAAGCAGAATTAAACACAGCAAAAAGCAAGTTAAATGAAGGAAAAGAAGCATTTAAAAAACAATCCAATGAGCAAACAGCAAAATTGATAGATGGGTTAAGTGCTATAAAAGCAGGAAGTGCTAAAATAGATTCAGCAAAAAATGAAATAGAAGCAAAAGAACAAGGACTAAAAATTACTAAAGATACTCTAACTACAACAATAAGAGGAATGGATACTTTACTTGGTGATTTAAATAAAGAAAAAGCAGAAATTGTTAAATTAGGAGATAATTTAACAGATGAACAAAAAATTAAATTAGAAGCATTAAATAGTAGTATATCAAAAACAGAAGAACTAAAAAAAGAGACAAATGCTAAACTTCAAGAAGTGAATTCTGGACTAAACCGAATATCTGTAGCAAAAATAGAATTAAACAAACAAAAAGAAGTTCTTGCAAGCAGGGAAAAAGAATTAGAAATTGCAAAAGTAACACTAACTACTGAACTTAGTAAAGCAGAAGCCACAATTGCTACAAGTGAAACAGAATTAAATAATGGAATTAAACAATTTGAAGAGGCAAGAGATGAGGCACTAAAAAATGCATCAATAGATGGAATTATAACTATCGATATGGTTTCTAATATATTAAAGGCTGAAAATTTTTCAATGCCAGCAGGATATCTTGAAACAGCAAATGATAAAATGATTATAAAGGTTGGAGAAAAATTTAGTAATATAGATGAAGTTAAAAACTTAAAAATATTATCTTTTGATATAGCAGGACTTGAAAATATTACTTTAAATGATTTAGCAGATATAGAATTTACAGATAATTCAAATGAGATTTATGCGAAAGTAAATGGAAATGATGGTATTGTTCTAACATTTCAAAAACAAAGTACAGCATCAACAGCAGATGTTTGTAAAGATATAGAAAATAAAATGGATAAGTTAGAAACACAAAATGAAAACTTAAGATTTACGACACTTATGAACCAAGGCATTTACATAGATATTATTATAAACTCAGTGTTAGATAACTTAATTTATGGAGGAATACTTGCAGTTATAATTCTATTTGTATTTTTAAAAGATTATAAGCCAACTCTTATAATAGCTTTATCTATTCCAATAAGTTTAACATTTGCAATAGCACTTATGTATTTTACAGGAGTAACAGTAAATATTATATCGCTATCAGGTCTTGCATTAGGTGTAGGAATGCTTGTAGATAACTCTATTGTTGTTATAGAAAATATATATAGATTACGTAAAAATGGTGAGAGTGTAAAAGTGGCTGCTATTCAAGGAGCAGCAAGTGTTGCAGGTGCTATTACATCATCAACATTAACTACTGTATGTGTATTTTTACCAATTATATTTATACAAGGTATATCAAGACAATTATTTACAGATATGGGATTAACTATTGCTTATTCATTGCTTGCAAGTTTAATTGTAGCAATAACATTAGTGCCAGCAATGGCTTCAAAAATGTTTAAAGAAACAAAAACAAAGAAGGATATTTTCTTTGATAAAATAATTGCGATATATGAAAAATTATTAGGTGTTGCATTAAATCATAAAATAATAGTTGTAGTAACAGCATTAATATTACTTATAGGAAGTTTTATGCTTACAGGAATAATGGGAACAGCATTTATACCAAGTGTTGATGGAGAACAAATATCTATAACTATGGAAACACCAAAAGAAGTTACAAACGAAGAAACAAAGAACATAGCAGATGAGATAATAGAAAAATTACTAACAATTGAAGAAATAGAAGAAATAGGTGCACTTGATTCTGGAACAATGAGTTCTATATCAAGCCTTTCAGGAGGAAATAGCAATTCAATTAGTATGTATGCCATTTTAAAAGAAGATAGAAAAGGAACTAATGTAGAAATTGCAAATAAAATTTATGAATTAACAAGTGGTATGAATTGTGAAATTTCAGTTAGTACTTCTGAAATGGATATGTCAGCTATGATGACTTCAGGTGTACAAATCGTAGTAAAAGGTACAGATGTAGATAAACTACAAGAAATTGCAAAAGAAGTATCTGGGTTATTAGAGGGAATATATGGAATTGAGAAAATAGATTCTGGAGTAAGCGAAACTTCAAAAGAGATGAGAGTTGTTGTAGATAAAAACAAAGCAATGGAATATGGTTTAACTGTTGCACAAGTTTACTCTAAGGTATCAACGGAAATTTCTAATGAAAGTGAAGCAACAACTATTACAGTAGATAATAAAGATTATCCTATTATTGTAGTAAAACCAGAAGAGAAAAGAGTTACAAATGAAAATTTAAGTGAAATTATATTAGAAGGAAAGAAAAATAACGAAACTGTAGATGTTAAACTTGTAGATATAGCGAGTATAGAGGAAAAGGATGGATTAAGTTCAATTTCACACGATAATGGAGAAAGATATGTTACAGTATCTGCTACTATAAAACAAGATGCAAATATTGGAATTGTAGGAAGAGAAATAGAAAATAAACTAAAAGAATATAGTGCACCAGATGGTTATAGTGTAGAAATTCGGGGGAGAGAGTGAAACAATTAATCAATCTTTACAAGATTTAGTAAAAATGATTGCACTTGCAATAGTATTTATATATCTAATAATGGTAGCACAGTTCCAATCATTAAAATCGCCATTTATAGTAATGTTTACAATACCACTTGCATTTACAGGAGGGTTATTTGCACTATTTATAACTGGATGTGAATTAAGTTTAATTGCAATGCTAGGTTTCTTAATGCTTGCAGGAATAGTAGTAAATAACGGAATAGTATTTATAGATTATGCAAATAATCTAAGGAGAGAAAAAGGATTAAAGATAAGAGAGGCTTTAATAGAAACGGGAAAAACAAGATTAAGACCAATTCTTATGACAGCTCTAACAACAATACTTGGTTTATCAACAATGGCATTAGGTATAGGGACTGGTGCAGAAATGATACAACCATTAGGTATAGTAACAATAGGAGGGCTTGTGTATGCAACACTTCTAACACTATTTATAATTCCTTGTTTATATATGATGATGAATAAAGAAAAAAGATAAGAATTTATATTATAAAAGAAATCCGAGACAAACTAAGTTTGCCTCGGATTTCTTGGCCATTTTTTTAAAATAACAATATAAAAAAATCAATATTGAAAAACTTTTCAAGAATATATCAAAAATTAGAAATAGAATCATTGAAAAATCAAGAATATAGAAAAATTGTTTTAGATCATAGTAATTTATAAAATTACTTCTAATCAAATTAGTTTTCTAAAAATTTTCCCACAGAAAACAAATTACATAAAAATTATAGAAAAATTATAAAAAAGTAGCATTAATCTATTGACTTTTTACATATTATATATTAACATATGAACATACGTGCATATAATATGTTGAGGAGGTAGTTTATGGAGGATAAAGATTTAGACTTTGTGTGTGGAGAAAATTGCCCACATTATAAAAAAATAAATGAAGTAAAGAGTGTAGAACCAAATACTGAAGAAATTTTAAGTTTATCTAATATGTTTAAGTTATTTGCAGATAATACAAGGCTTAGAATTATTTGTAGTATTTTAAATACAGAACTTTGTGTGTGTGATTTATGTGAGCTTTTGGGATTAAATCAATCAACAGTTTCACATCAATTACAATTACTTAGAAATGCTAAACTTGTAAAATACAGAAGAGAAGGAAAGCAAGTATATTATAGTTTACAAGATGAACATATTGAAAAGATTATATCTTTGAGCCTAGAACACATGCAACACGAGCGGAATGATAAAATTTTAAAATTATTATGTGTTGTATATGTGTTCATGTGCCAAATTTTATAAAATAAAATTTGTGTGCATAAGTTAGTGAAGCATGTTAATAATAGGAATTTTTTCAAAATTTCTATTATTAACACATATTAGAGGAGGGAAAAAGTTATGGCATGTAAACATTGTGACCATTGTGAAATTGAACATCACGAACATCATAAACATGAGGAAAAAGAAAGTAAATTAGATATTATTTTATATATAATAGCAATAGTTTTTTTAGGATTATCATTTATACCAGCATTCACAAATAATAGAGTAATATTTATATTATTAGCTATATTACTTTCAGGTTATGAATTACTATTTAATGGTATAAAAAATATTTTAAAACTAGATTTTGAGGAAGATACTCTAATGACAATTGCTGTAATTGCAGCGTTTTGTTTAGGTGAATATGTAGAAAGTTGTTTGGTAATTATACTTTTTAGGTTGGGAGAATTTTTAGAAGATAGAGCAGTAGATAAATCTAATGAAAGTATTAAAGAAATTGTAAAAATTAAAGCAGATACAGCAAATCGTGTTATAAATGATGTTATAGAAACAGTAGATGTAAAAGAAATTAAAGTAGGAGATACTATTTTAATAAAACCAGGAGAAAAGATACCTGTGGATTGTAAAGTTATATATGGAGAAACAGAAATAGATTCGTCAAGTCTTACAGGAGAGAGCAATCCTATTTATGTATCAAAGGAAACAGAGATATTATCTGGAGGAATAAATTTAACAGGTGCAATAACATGTGAAGTGTTAAAAGATATAGAAAACTCTGCTGCATCTCAAATTGTTGATTTAGTATATGAGGCAACAAATAATAAGGGAAAAACAGAAAAATTTATAACAAGATTTTCTAAAATATATACACCAATTGTTATTGTAATAGCTGTTTTAATTGCTATTATACCATTTATATTTAAACTAGATGTAAAAGAATGGATTATGAGAGCACTTATATTTTTAGTGGCTTCATGCCCATGTAGTTTAGTAATATCAGTTCCGTTATCATTCTTTACAGGTCTTGGAAAAATATCTAAAAAAGGAATGGTTATAAAAGGAACAAAGCATATTGAAAATTTAGCAGGTGCAACTGTTGTTGCATTCGATAAAACAGGTACTCTAACAACGGGAAATATGAAAATAGATAAATTAGAAAGTTTTAATGGGTACGATAAAAAAATGATTCTTTCATATATGTATAGTTTAGAACTTTTATCAAATCACCCTATAGGGACTGCAATTAAAAACTATAGTGGAGAAATAGAAGAAAAGATAGTAGAAAATTATAAGGAAATTGCAGGGCATGGGTTATATGGAAAAATAGAAGAAAAAGAAATATTATTTGGAAATAGCAAATTATTAGAGCAATATGAAATTATACTAACTGATGAAATACCACAAAATGCTATTTGTTTGGCAGTAGATAAAGAGGTTGTAGGTTATATTACTTTAACAGAGGAAATAAGAAAAGAAAGCACTAATATTACAAATGAATTAAAAAAGATTGGTATTAAAAAGGTAATAATGCTAACAGGAGATAATTCAAAAAATGCTGAAACAATAGGGAAAGAGGTAAATGTAGATGAAATAAAAGCAGGGCTATTACCACAAGATAAACTATTAGTAATTGAAGAATTAAAGAAAAGAAATGAAAAAGTTATTTTTGTTGGAGATGGTATAAATGATAGCCCAGTACTTGCAAGTAGCAATTTTGGAATTGCAATGGGGGCTGGAACAAACATAGCAAGCATAACAGCAGATGGAATATTAATTTCAAATAATATAAGTACTTTGCCAAGTATCATAAAAACAGCAAGACGTGCTATGAAAGTAGTAAAAGCTAATATTATATTTTCATTAATAATAAAAGCTATTGTATTAACATTGGGTGGGTTTGGAATAGCACCAATATGGCTTGCAATATTAGCTGATACAGGAGTAACATTCCTAACAGTTCTTAATGCAGTTAAAAATATAAAGTAAAAATTATTTGACATAATATGTAAAATAATATATAATATTAGCATGTGGAAAAAATCTACATAAAAACATAAGGAGGCTTATTAAAATGGGCGAGAAAGAAAAGCAAATACTTGAAGACCTGCAAAAATATGCAGACGAAAAAAAGAAAGAAGTGGAGGAAAAGCGGGCGGAAAATAGTGTAAAGAAGACACAACAATGTGCAGACATTTTGAAAGAAGTGATTGATTACCTCAGCACAGGAAATAATGAGGAAATTGAGGTTGATTTTATTGCTGAGTGTTGCGTTGTAATCAACTTGAGAAATAAGGAACTCACTATTCATATTTCCAAAGAGGAACTCAAACAAGCAGCTGACCACGTTCCTGCGTTGTACTGCTCAGATAGGGAGGCAGAGCCTAAAAAGCTTTACTTTAGTTTTTCCAAAGCTAAATCAACTGAATAAGCCAAGAAAAGGGGAGATGTATGTCTCCCCCTATTTCTATGTACGACAGGCATGTCGTTTAACTAATCGGTGAAAGTCCGTAGTGGAGGTAT
>CAOKRC010000031.1 GCA_948471035.1 uncultured Clostridium sp. | reverse complement strand
TATATCCCTATTTTCAACTTCTTTACTGCTAATCAATTCACGGATTCAGGAAATATACTTATCCTTAAATCCTCTTAATCGAAAAAGAATGTGCTTTTAAAATCAAGTCAAGGTTGTGCGATAGCGCATTCATTTAACCTTGACTTTGATTTTATAAAGCACATTAGAATTATATATAGGATTTAAAATTATCTTTCCATTCCACTACATTCATCTATTACTGGTTCACTTCCTCTATTTGAATTTAAAATTGCAGGTCTTCCTTTCCAAAGTGTCCTAAAGTAATTAACTACTCCTCTTATATCACTTCCTACTTTTATTCTACCAATATCTATATTATTTTCATCTGCTATTAATTGAAACCATTCAAGAAGTTTTTCATTATTCATAAAAGGAGCATTTATTATATATCTATATCCAAACAAATTTGTTCTTCTTCTCCATAGTGCCTGACTTTTATGTCTTGATTCCATTCTTTCTATAATCTGTTTTTCAGTTCTTCCGAGCTTTCCTTAATTCTTCTATAAAATCTAAATCTGTTACATCTCTTTGCATGTAAATAGGACAAATTCTACTTTCATATTCTCTACATAATCTAATTAATAATTCTTCATCATCTACTATTACAATAGGTGATTTTCCTTGTTGAAATCCCATATCAATATCTCTTTTTCGAAAACCATATACTTTATCATTTTTTCCTGTATAAAAATAGTCCATATTTTTAACATCTGCTGTCGCACATCCAGGCTTAATTTATATGGCATTCTCTTCACCTAGTCTTAAATCTCTATCAGAATACTTTTTAATAACTGAAATATCATTTTCATGAATATCCATTAATAATTTCATTAAATGAGTTTTTCCACATCCACTATCTCCATTTAATATAATCAATTTATTCATTTATTTTTTCTCCAATCATTACGTTTATTCTTTCCTATTAATATATTACCATAAATTATAAAAAAAAGAAAGTGCTTTCCCAAACACTTCCAATTAAGTTTTATCTCCAAACATTCATATTTTTTATAACTAATTTATACTACTCCACACACCATATCAACTTCTATCGTTACCTTAATTTTATTATTTTCTACTCTTTTAGTCTTATTTTTTCCTTTCCTTTCCTCTCAAAACTAACAAAATCCTCAAAAGCACTAAATTCAACTATTGTGTCGAATCTTTTAGATATAGCACCGAGCAACATTCCACGTGGCTCACACGCTTTCTGTAGATAGTTTTCGCCAACCTCGTATGATGACTGTTGCAAATTATCTTGTTTTTTATCTTCTTGACATTTGATTTCGTTTCCAGATTTTAGGATAAAAGTTATTACTCTTGGATTTATATTTCCGTTTTCTTCTTTTTCTCCTATTATAACTTTTTCTATCATTAGTTCAAAAACATCTTTATCAAATTCTGTAATGATTTCATTGTCTTTAAACAATGTTTTAAATTTGTTTAATCCTTGAGTTAAACTAATTGAATCTTCTAATTCTAGTTGCAAATGCTCTTGTTCTTTTTCTATACTATTTATTTTATTCTGTAGTTTTGCTTTCTTTTCTTGCAGAGTTTCTAATGTTATTGTTCCATTCAAGTTTAAATCAATTAGTCTGTCTATTTTTTCTTTTAAAATTTGTTTTTCTTTCTCTAGTCGTTTAATAGAACTTTCATTACTTTCTTCTTGTATAATTTCTTCCATTTCATTTAAGAATATTTGGATTAATTTTTTGTTATTATTGCATAGTAGTTTATAACTTTCTGTAAAGGCTTCTTCTATAATATTTTCTTTCATAGCTTTACAATATGGGCAATTTTCTTTTCCATGTTTTACGAATTCCATACAATGCCAAACTGTTATACTGTTTTTTGTTCCAGAGTGCCAATTTCTTCTTGTTAATAAACTACCACAAAATCCACAATATAATCTGCTACTAAAAGGATATTTTCTACTAAAGTTGCCTTTTCTTCTTCCAGAGCCTTGCACTCCTCCTCGTTTTTGTAAAATTTCTTGTACTTGATTAAACATTCTTTCAGAGATTATTGGCTCATGATGTTCTGCTACATAATATTGATTTTCCTCTCCCATATTTACTACTCTTCTATGAGTTATTGGATCTGTTGTATATGTTTTTCCTTGTAAGACATCTCCTTTGTATTTTTCATTTTTCAAGATACCTCTTATTGTTGATTCGTGCCATTTCTTTTTTCCTGTTGGAGTTTTATATTTCATATTTGTTAGTTCTTTTGCAATTGTTGTACAACCTACTCCTTGACAGTATCTTTCAAAGATATATCTTACTATTTCTGCTTCTTCATAATTGATTGATATTTCTTTTGTATCTTTGTCATATACATATCCTAAACATCCATTATATCCAATTAGCTCTCCTCTTTTTTGTTTCATTTGCAAACCTAATTTTACATGAGAAGATATATTTTCGCTTTCTTGTTGTGCCATTGCACTTAATACTGTTAACATGATTTCTCCAGATATTTCTAAAGTATTTATTCTTTCTTCTTCAAAGTAGATGACAATTCCTTTTTCTTTTAGTAGTCTTACATATTTTAGAGTATCTACTGTATTTCTTCCAAATCTTGATATTGATTTTGTTATTATCATATCAAATTTATTTTGTGTAGCATCTTGCATCATTTTCATAAATCCATCTCTTTTATAGTCTAGTGTTCCTGTTATTCCTTCATCTGCATATATTCCAACATATTTCCAATCACTATTTGCCTTTATTTTTTCTTCATAATACTTTAGTTGAGAATTATAACTGTTTATTTGTTCCTCTTTTTCTGTACTTACTCTTGCATAGGCACATACTCTTAAATTTCCTTTTATTTCTTCTCCTGTTGTTCTATTAATTCGACCTTTTTTCTTCTCTATAACTTGTACTTTCAAAATTAACCTTCCTTTCTCAAGTTTAGAGAATCTTTATGTGCTTATTATACATCAAAATATTAAATTTTCAAATACCTATGTGAGTTAAATTATATTCTTGCAAGATGTTTTGTTTTAGTTCTAAATATCTCTTTTCTTTAATTAGTCCTGCATTAAATGTTTTGTTTAGTATTGCTATTTTTATACTGCAATTAAAAATATTTTCATTTAGCTTGATGTTTTTCGTATTATCAAAATTGATTTCGTACAACATAAAAATCCTCCTAACTTGAATTAAATTTCAAAAAAGGCAACAGAAAAAGCCAGTCGTGCTAGCTTCGACTGACTTCTTGTTTTTACATTTTTTGATAATACGATTATATGATGGCATTTTTATAAAATCAATTCCGTTTTATTTCCCTTTTTTCTTTTAAGATTTATAAAGTATTGATTTTTAGGTAAGTACACTACGTGTACTTGTATAAAATTTTTTTAATTTATTTTTATAATCTATATTTGTGGGTTCACTTAGTGTACTTTTTGTCAATTTATTTAAAATTTTCAGTTCACTCGGTGTACTTGTCATTTTAATATTAGTAATTCTTAGTTCACTCAGTGTACTTTATTTAAAATTTTAACAAAATTTAAGTACACTTAGTGAACTTTAGCACTCTGATAGGCATTTTTTAGTGGTTCATTTGGTGAATTTTTACATCAAATCTGTTTAAAATTTTCGTTCTTTTATTAACTCTTGAAGGCTTGCCCTTCAATGTGTATAGGCGATGTGTGAACACTCGCTTTCCTGCCTTTAGAAAATTTAATTAGGAATATTTATTAATGTCCTCTTATTACAATAATTTCTGTTTCTATTTCTTTAATGTTATCTTTATCTTGATATTTTATTTTTTTCTCTAAATCTTTAAAAGTCTGTTCATCTTTTGTCTTATCTAATGGATCATATACATAAAAAATCATATACTTTGCTTCATATCTATAGTAAGACTGTATGTCTTCCTTTATTTGTCTTATAAACTCTTTTTCATCTCTATCTCGTTCTTTTATCATTTTTATTTCTAATACAATTTCAAATTCTTTAAATATAAAATCAGCTCTTGCAGTCGTTCCACCTACTTTAGGAGTATTTTCTTCTGGTACAATTTTAGGATATATTGATTTAAAGATTACATGTAATAAATCTTGCACATCATATTCATCTCTTATACAATAAGTAGTGCGTTCCTTCTTTTTATCTTTTCTTCTTTCTCTAGTTATACTTTTATTTGCATTATGAAAATTTTCTAAAATACTTATAATATTATCCTTTGGAGTTCCTATAACTATATCACTCAGAGTCCTTTTATATGCAAATTTTTCCAATATCATTAAGTCTTCAAAGTCTTCTGCTTTTTCTATATATTCTGCATACTTTTCAATATCAATTTCATAAAGTTTTTCATCTAGTATATATTTTATAATTTGTTCTATAGGAGTTAGTTCTTGTTTCGTTTTAAGTAATTCTAATAGTTTGTGTCTATAACTATCAATTATATTAGCTATTATAAATTTTAGTTTTACATCTACTTGGATAAATTTTTCTTCTATATCTTTTTTAATGTCTTCATTATTGGTATTTAACAAATAAATTCCTAATAATTCATATGTATTAATCCTACCACTAATAACTGTATTATTTTGTAATAAAATAATATTTATCTTTTCAACCTCTATTTTTTGTGCTGCATATCCATATAGAGCTAATTGTTTTACATTTATTTTTTCTTGTACATCAACTATATCATTTACTATTCCTTTTACATAATTGTAATAATATCTTACAAGATCATTATTTAAACATTTTTCTTTTAACCATTCAATTCTTTCTAAATAAACCATAACTTCTTACCTATCTTTTCTAATACATTATAATCCCAATTATCAATTTCTTTTAATTCATTTGTTAATTTAGTTACTAAATATGGATATAACATAGTAACTGGAGTTTTAGAGGGCAACATACTTCTAAAAGATAAGTTACAAAACCAATATATTTGCTTAGTTATATAATCTCTATCAATAAATGTTGAACGAGAATCTATATCTATCAGTAGTGGTTTTATACTACCTTTTACTAATGTTAATAAAGTTTTATATTTATCTATCCCAATATATGTTCCTTTTGTTGTATCATTATTACCTTCATTTATAAATAATCTAAAATTGTGATAATAGTTTAAATGAACTATAGCATATGTAATTTTAATATCTTTAAATTCTTGTAAAGTATCTTTTATAGCTTTAATTTCATATCGACTACTTGGAGATTTATTAACATGAAAAACTAATCTAACCTCCACTTCTATATTATGTAATATATTAGTTAAAGTTTTAAATAAATTTTTTTGAAGTTCTTTAGCATAATTTTTCATATCATTATCATTTAAATAATCATTATTTATTGTTAGGGGTAAGCACTCAGTAACAAGGCAACGACCATTATATTCAAAAACCTGTGAAACACCAAATATCCTCTTATTATTTCTATCAAAACTAGAAGAGATCCCTATTATTAATTCTGTTTTTTGAGTATCTATCTTCTCAACAGTCCATGGAATTCCTCCTAACTTAGCATAAACACTTAAGGCAATATTATTCAATATGAACTCATTATCATTTTTTATATTTTCTACTAATATTTCTTGTGATGTAATTACATTACCTATTAATTTAGCTTTGCAAAAATGATACGGTGAATTTTTTATATTACATAGTTTCATCTTTCTTTCGGTAAATAACACTACAATATCTGCATTGTTTTGTCCTATAACATTATCATAAATTCCATTTTTATATGATTCTAAAGAGCTATCTTCTATAGGAATATTCTTGTAAACTATATCTAAATAGAAAATTTCTTTTAGTCTTGATTTTAATTTTACTAAAAAATTTTCTACTATGCCTTCATAATTTTTAGGAAAGATTACCGATATATTTTTAGGTTGGTTATTAAAATCTTCAAATGTAAATGGTTTTGCTTCTTTTATCGCATCTTGACGAAATTTTCCTTTAATACAAGTATCATTATAATAATAACTGTTAGGTGCATTTAACTTTTCTAACTTAAAACCTCCATTACTATATGGCAAACATTTCTTTTCTATTCTTTTTAATTTTAAATCTTTATGTAAAAATATTTCATTCATATGCTTTTCTATAAATTCAACTGTTTTGCTTATAGTTACATATATGTTACAATTATTCTGCAAATTGTCTACTATATTTTTACATTTATCTTCTAGATTTCTACTTTCTAAAAATCTTGCAATTGCTTTTTTGTTTGGAATTATTGTATTTTCTCTTATTAGCAAATCTTTAGTATCTATTCCATTTTTTATAAATTCGTCCTTATTCCAATTAAAATCATATTTCAATTTTGTTGATAATGTTATTCCTAGCAAGTTTTGCTCATAACTATAAAAGGTATCTAGTAACATTAATCTATATATTTCTAATCCTTCAATATCTTTTGCGAAATTATTATTAGTATTTAACATTTCAATTGTTGACGAATATCTATTTCTTCTTATTAACATTCCTTTTTCTTTAAAAAAGTTAGAGATACCATTTGATAAAATTCTTTTAAATATATTAGGATAATCTGTTAATTCCATATGTACCTTTTTAAATTCACAGTTAGGTTCCTTATAATCTTTGCTGTTATTCCAAAAATATATATCAGTTCCATCACGAAAAAAATAAAAATCTTTATTTTGATCTTTCAAATTTTTGTAATTTTCTTTATCTACATATTCTGTCTTCATTACCTCAATTCTAGTATTTTCAAATATACATTCGAATACATTTAAAAATGCCCCTGTCATAAAAACTCCCACATTTATTTCTTTATATTATAAAATTCTAATTTTTGTGGTATTGTATCATAAAATCCAATATTTTACAATATCCGTCATTTTTTGATTTTATTATAATTTTTTACATTTTAGAGAACAAATGTGTTGCTTTTTATATAAAAATGTAGTATTATTAGTAAAGAACTTTTCTATTAAATAGATAGTTCAAGAAGGCTTATTTTTATAAGCAGTTTATGATTGAGTATGTAGCTTATATACAAAAATATATAAGCTACAGTATTAATATTAGGAGGTTTTAAATTGAATATATACTCTCAAAACATTTATGAAGTAATTGAAAATAATATAAAAAAACATGTTCTAATTATATATAATATATCTGAAAATCATTATGTCGGATTAACAGTTCATACTACTAAATCTGGCAATATAACATATATAGAATCTATAAATAGATTTATTGATATAAATGATTTACAAGAATATACTAAGAGAAATATCAAACGGATTAGTTTATGTTAAAGGTAAATTTTTAAAATTAAATAATAAAGATTTCTCTTATGTTTTGAAGCTTTTAAAAGAATCCTTAATTCAAAAATTAAGTAAAGAAATTGATTATAAGAATATTGAAAAAATCAAATATTTAAAATGGTGTTATGATAAATTGTTATTAAATGACAATAATGCAAAAACATCTATTTTAAAACCTGGCTCTATATGTTGGGTTGATTTTGGACAAAATGTTGGTTCAGAATTAAGAAAATTAAGGCCTGCTATATTATGGCGATCTTCTGCTGATAAAAAAATGTGGACAGTAATTCCTTTAAGTAGCAAATGCCATAATGATAAGTATTATTTTCATTGTGATATTAATGGATTGCCCTGTAGTACTGCAAAATTAGAATCTATGGCTAATTTTAGTTATAAAAGATTACGAGAGCCCTTTTTCCATAATAAGAAAATAGCTCATTTATCTGAAGATGACTATTCAAATATTCTAGTATCATTAAAAAAATATTATACTTTTGAAAATTAATTTCAGCGAAAATCTTGACTCTTGCCTAAAAATATCTTATAATATAATTACATTTAGAGTTGCACATCGAAAGATGTGGAAGTTGTTTTTCGAAGACTAGGTTAACCTAGTCTTTGCTTTTTGTAATAATATTTCTTTATTTGCATATACTATAATTACATTTAATGTTGCACATTTAAATGTGGTTAGTTCGTTTATAAACGCTAAAAATCCCTCAAATAAAGAGGGATTTTCTATTTTCTGCCGGAAACTCTCGTAAATATTTAACGATTTACGAAAGTTTCCGACATATATAATTTCCATATTACAAAAATCTGCAATTTTTCGTAACATAATCTTCTATATTACGAATTTTTTAATTTTTTCGTAATATAAACTTTTATAAATAACTTACTATATCTTCAAATGTATCATAACCACTTTCACTATTGATATGTCCTGCATTTGGTATCAAAACTTGTTCTGTTGCAACTTTATTTGCAAAATCTTTTTCTACTTCATATTTTACATATGGATCATTATCCGAATAAAAACAGATTATTTCATTTGCATATTGCTTTATGTCTTCCAAGTTATCAAAATACATTGTTCTATTTACTGTATCATATTCTTCATTTATTCCTAGATAGTTATTAAATCCACATATAAAAATTAATTTTTTAACTTTTACTTTATTTTCAGTTAAAAACTTTGATATGAATACTGGTGCAATACTATGTCCTATTATTGTTGTGTTCTCATTAATTAATCCTAAATCTAAATAGTATTTAAGTAGCTTACTCCAATTCTCATAATTTTGATACCCTACTCCTATTGGAAATTGTGGTACATATACTTGTTTGCCAGCAGATGATATAAAGTCTTGTAACCAACTAAACCAATTTCCAAATGGACTTCCAAAACTTCCATGTATTATAAAATAATTCTTCATTTACTTTTTCTCCAATTTCTTATAATAAAATTTTAAATTTATCTGTAACTAAAAATCTATATGCCAAAGAGCCTCTATCTTCTTTTTTCATTCTTCCAATTTCACTTAATATGCATGTGTCTAAAAATATTTTTCTATATTCCATATTTAATATTCTCCATTATCTTTGTCAATTATTTATACTTTTTAATTCATTCCATCTATCTACAGACATCAAAACTTCTCTTGGCTTACTCCCTTGATAACTAGATATAACTCCTCTTGCTTCCATTTGATCAATAATTCTTCCTGCTCTTGCATAACCTATCTTAAATCTTCTTTGTATAAATGAAGTAGCAGCTTGTCCCGTTTCTACTACTGACTCTATAGCCTCCATTAAAAATGGATCTATATCATCATCAATATCTAATTTTAACCCATTATTATCTACTGCTTGCAATATATCTCCATTATATGTAATTTTTTCTTCTGCTTTTATATAATTAGTGATTTTTTCTAACTCATCATTTGAGATAAAAGCACCTTGATATCTTTTTGATTCATATATACCCACTTCTTTTAAAAGCATATCTCCATTTCCTAAAAGTTCTTCTGCTCCTATAGAATCTAAAATTACTTTTGAATCAATTTGTGATGGAAGTCTAAAAGCTACTCTAGTAGGTATATTAGCTTTTAGACTTCCATTTATAATATTTATTGATGGTCTTTCAGTAACTATTATGATATATATTCCTACAGATCTTGCCTTTTGAGTTAGTATATAAATATATTCTTCAATTTCCTTTTTGTCTATTTCTATTAAATCAGCATATTCATCTATAATAAGTATAATATTAGGCAATTTCTCATGATTATTCTGTTTTTTATTGTATTCTTCTATATTCTTTACCCATTTATTTAAGTATTGCATATCTATTTTGCATTTCTTGACAAAGCCATGCCAATGCTCCTAAAGCCTTTCTTTTGTCAATTATAACTGGTACTAATAAATGTGGTATTTTATTATATAATGATAGCTCTACAACTTTAGTATCTATCATTAAAAATTTTACTTCATTTGGTTTTGCTTTATATAAAATACTATTTATTAATATATGTAGAAACATACTCTTTCCAGATCCTGTTGTTCCTGAAATTAGCATATGGGATGTTTTTTCAATATCTATTATCTTATATTTTCCATAGATATCTTTTCCCAATCCAACTGTAAGTTTAGATGTACTATTTTCAAATTCTTCAGTTTTTATAATTTCTCCAAATTTAACTATCTCTTTATCTCTTCTTTCAGTTTCGATACCTACTAATTGCTTTTCTGGTATTATTTTTATATCTATAATTTTTGTTCCTAAATTTAAAGCTAAATCATCTTTTATTTTTTTTACTTTATTAACACTAATGCCTTCTTCTAATCTTATTTCATATGTTGTAATGGTTGGACCTATTGATACATTTTCTACTTTAGATTTCACTCCAAAGCTATATAATATCCTTTGCAATTTCTGGGCACTTTCTACTAATATTTTTTTACTTTCTACTTGATTTGAATTTATTTTTATATCTAATAATTCTAATGGTGGTAAATGATATTCTATTTTTTCTATTTCACTTTTTAGTATTTTATTTTGACTATTATTTTGTTCTTTTTCTGTTAGTATTATATCTTCTTCTGGGTTTTCTTTAATTTTTGCAATTTCTTGTTCAAGTAATACTTCTTTATTTTCTTTTATCACTTCAACTGATAAATCGTTATTTTCTTTATTTCTTATAAATTTTAAAAATCTTTCTATCATAATTTTTCCTTTTTATATTTATATACTTATATATTTTTGATTCTTATGATTTGGTTTTTCTGGTATAGTCATCTGTAATAATCCTTTTTCCAATAAAGGTCTTAAGTATAGCATTGTAAAGTTTCTTGCATGTTTATATTCCATATATTCCATTATTTCTTTTTTGCTATGTGCTTCTTTACAAAATTCTAATATCTTTAATTCTTGTTTATTTAACTTAGTCGGTTCTTGGTCGGTTCTTGGTCGGTCTTTTATCTCATTTTCAAATCCATCATGCATAAATATTGTCGTAATAAAATAATCTCTTGTTTCATTCGTTTCAAACTCTGGCTCTTTTGAACCATTATTTTTTAATGCTCTTTTTATTTTTGGAACACCTGTATTTCTACCTTCTGTTAATTTTAATTCCTTTAGAAATTCTCCTATTCTACGATTTCTATATTTTCTTGCTATCATATTTTTATCTTCAATTGATTTTTCACTAATTGATCGGTCTGGTCCTGGATAACTTACTATATGAATTCTATCTTCCATTATTCTTACTTCTACTGGTTCTCGTACATCATATCCTCTGTGATAAACTGCATTTACTAATGCTTCTTCTATTGCTTGATATGGATAATTAAAAAATCTTACCGCTTCCGCTTGTCCTTCTATCTTTAATATTTTTTCTACAATAACAGTATTTTTGATATATGTTAATGCACTCTTTATCATACTATCTATTGGTCCTTTAAATATTTGCTCTGTCATATCATCACCTTCTGGACCATTTCTCAAATCTACTATTTCTATTTGCGAATATGGAAAGAATTTTTGTGGTTCATCATTAAAAAACATTAATCCTACATTTAGTGGTTTCATATATTCTGGTGTTCCATCTACAATTCTCATACTTTTGCATAAATCCATAAAATGCATTATTTCAGATTCTTTTAGTAAATCACTTTTGATTTCATATAGATAATTTTGAATTAGTGGTAATTTTAAATCTCTAATTTCTGCTTCGTGATTCATTCTATCATCAAAAGGTATTGTTCTTGCCATATCATATAATTCTTTTTGTTCTGTTTCTGTTGCTTTTACTGTGCTTGACATTTTTCTAATATAATATGAATATCCTTTTGAAAAGTCTTTATCTAAAGTTGTTGGACATTTATATGGTCTTGTTTGTCCTCCAAAACACCATACTACTAATATATTTTTTCCTTTATATTGTGCAACATCTACTATTGGTGTATATGATGGTTGAATTAGCTTACATTTTGTTAATAATTCCTTTTGAATTTTATCTATTTCAGATAATTCAAGTCCTGTTATTGGCATTTTAGGTCTACCATTTTCTTCTTCAATACCAATTAAGATATATCCTCCACCCCAGTTATCTATATCGTTTGCAAATGCACAGATTGTATGTAATATTGGCTCTGGATTCCAACTTTTCTTTAATTCTAATCTTGCATTTTCTACAATGTTCTCATTTAGTATATTTTCTATACTTGTAGGTAATTTCATACTTTCACCTTCCTTTTAGCTATCTAATATTTTAAGATAGTTCCAATTTATATGAATACTTAAAATGGATCTTCAATCTCGAATTCTATTGGTTCTTGTTCTAAAAGTTTCAATTGCTCTTCAGATAAATATTTTTTATCTATAACTACACTTAATACAAATTCATTAAAGAAGTTATCATTCATTATATAATATCCATTTACTTTTTCCTTATCTCCATAACTATCTTCTATTTTCCATCTTTGTGGTTTATTATCTACTACATTAACTCCTGTAAATGTCATAACATGATGCATACTAATATCATATAAATTTAATGCTTCTTCCTTTGATAATGGTTTAAAATCTAGTGTAGTTTCATAATTGTATAATCTATTATCTAATATTCCAGACTTTTTATCTCTAAATTTTAAAATATGTGCTCCCATATATACTGGAGTATTATCTTTTAATTGTTTTATTGTTAAATCTTTTAAATCCTCGATTGGTAAATTTAGATATTCGATATAAGATTCTTCATATACATTTCCTAAATATTTCTTTTTATACACTTTATAATATTCCTTGTTATACATAGGCATATTTCCTATTGTTACGAAATTCTCTAATTCTAAACTTAAAAATTTATTTTTAAATTCAATTGGTGTTAAATTTTCAATCCTTTTATACTCTCCATTTTTATCTTTATATTCATAATTAAATTCTGTTATTGGCTCTCCTAGTATTTTGCATAGTAAAATATAATTTTCTTGTAAAAACTTATTTTTCTTTTCTCTTAATGAATTTATATCTGTTCCATTTACCTTTAGATTTAATAATTCTATAATATCTTTTTTTACTTTTTCTGTATATAAGTATTCTACTTTTTCGTAGTTTATACTTTCAACTACATTTGGATTATAAGAATATGGAATTATTCCATACTTATTTATAATTGCTACAAACCACTCCCAATATCCACCTTCTGAAACACAATATTTTGTAATATTTTCCTTATGAAGATAATCAAAACTAGTATCTTCTATGTTTATTATATTCTCATAAGCATTGTTTGATTTTTCTAATTTATCAAAAAATGCAATATGATTATTAGATAATTCTAAATCTATAACATTCATATTTAAATTTTTAGCTATATTATGTTTTATTAAATTTAAACCACCATATATCCAACATCTCCAACTGTCTTGTTGGTCATATCTTTTACTTTCTGGTAATTCTATATTAAAAACTGGTTGATTTTCTATTATGATATTTCTATCAATGCAAGCATTTTCTAGTCCATTTTTGGTTATTGCATTTTCTATTATTTTGTTAGTTTTATTTGATTTATAAATTTTACCAAATTCTTCTATTTGTTCCAATTTTATTTTGGCACCCATTTTATCTCCTCCATTCTACTTTTCTAGTATAAATTCCCATAACGCTTTTTTTCTACCTAATCTATCTGTTACATCTTCATTCCAAATTATAATATTCCATTCTTTAGTTAAAACATCAAATTGTTCTTTATTAAATAACCTTCTATATCTTCCATCTTCATAATAAAAATTCTTTTCAATCTCTTTGGTATTCTCTTGTATATACCGTTCATTTTTATCTGAATTAACTCTACCAATAAATAAACCATTTGGTGTTAAAACTTTATGTATTTCATTAAATATTTTTATTGTATTTTTTATATCAAAATAATGTATTGATAAATTCGCATTAATTAAGCCAATTGAATTATCTTCAAAAGGTAATTCTTCTTTAATATCAATTTGCATTGTTTTGCTATCAGGTATTAATTCTTTTAATTTATTTAGTGCCATTTCTGAGAAATCACAAGATATAACATCAAAATTTTTATCTAATAACCATTTTTGTATCTTGCCCTATTCCACAACCCAAATCGATTGCTTTTCTATTGTTTAAATTATCTATATGCTCAATATATTTTTCAATCCAACTGTCTTGTACAAAATCTGTTTTATTATCATTTATAACATTTTTCCAGTACTCATTATTCCAAAATTCTTTACTAGTATCTACCATTTTAAGTTTTATCTCCAAACATTCTTACTTTTTTATTGACAAATCGTTGACATTTTTAACATTAAATTATACTACTCCGCACACCATATCAACTTCTATCGTTACCTTAATTTTACTATTTTCTACTCTTTTAACCTTATTTTTGCCTTTTTTCTCAAAACTAATACAATCTTCAAATGTAGTAAATTCAACTATTGTATCGTATCTTTTAGATATAGCACCGAGCAACACTCGACATGTGTGGTGTGGGTCTGAGTGTAAGGTAGTCTTAATATGGAGTAAGTGTTGTTGTAAGGTTACTAATTTTCATTACTCATATCACATTCTACCCTAACTCTAACCTTTTTTATTACTTTTTTCTTAAAATTTCCGTCTTTATCTCTATCGTAAGCTATAAAATTTTGTTGGTCTATAAAATCTAATAACACTATATTTCTATAATCTTGTGTTAATTTGTTTCGTTCCACTATATGCTCTTTTGAAACATCTTTTTCTTTCTTAAACATATTTGAATGAGTTTTTACAATAAATCTTAACATATATGGGTCTGCTCTGCCACTTTCATTATACCCTCCAACAATAATATAGTCAACAAGTGTGTCAAAGACATCTATATCAAATTCTTCCATAATAGCGTTAGTGTCAAAAACTTTTTTTAATTTCTTTATGCCTCTTTCTATGCTGTCGTCATCTTCCATATTTGCTTGAATTTCCATTATTTTAGTGTCTACTTCTTTTATTTTTAATAAACACTCATCTTTCTTTTCTGTATAAATATCTTTTGTAATTGTACCATCTAGCATATAGTCTAATAATTTATTGCATTTATTTTTTAATTCTTCTTTTTGTGTTTCTAGTTTCTTTATATTATCTTTTGGAGAATTGCTTTTCATTAGACTTGATATATTATTTAGGAAATTGTCTACTAATAATTTGTTATCATTACATAGTAGTTTATATGCGTCTACAAATGACTTTTCTAATACATCTGCTCTCATTATTTTACATTTATTACAAAACTCTTTTCCTAGTTTACTTGCTGTTTGACATAGCCAAGCAGGTTTTGGATTTGCTGTTGTATATAGACTTCTTCTTGTAAAGGTACTTCCACAAAATCCACATCTAATTCTATTACTCATTGGGTATTTTCTTCCTACATTTCCAACTTTCCTACTTGCTGACCTGCCTCCGTTTCTTTCTTTCATTATTTGTTGTACTTTTTCAAATGTTTCTTCGTCTATTATTGCCTCGTGATGATTAGAAATATAATACTTATCTTCCTCTCCCATATTAGATAATCTTTTATGACTAATTGGGTCTATTGTAAATGTTTTTCCTTGTAGTACATCTCCTTTGTATTTTTCATTTTTTAGTATTTTTCTTACTGTTGTTTCGCACCATACAGCTTTTCCCTTTGGTGTTTTTATTCCCAGTTTAGTTAATTGTCTTGATATACTTTCTGCTCCAAATCCCTCTAAATATTTTTCATAAATTAGTCTAACAATTTCTGCCTCTTGTTCATTTATAGTTAAAGTGTTATCTTCTGGATTATAAGTATAACCTAAACAACCACCAAAGCCAATTAGTTCTCCTCGTTCCTTTTTCATTTTTAGTCCTAATTTTACGTGTGTAGATGTATTTTCGCTTTCTTGTTGTGCTACTGAACTTAATATTGTTAATAGTAATTCTCCTGACATTTCTAATGTATTTATTCCTTCTTCTTCAAAAAATACAGCTACATTATGCTCTTTTAACATTCTTACATATTTTAGTGTGTCTACTGTATTTCTTGCAAATCTTGATATTGACTTTGTCATTATCATATCAAATTTATCATCTAAAGCGTCCTGTATCATTTTCATAAAGTCATTTCTTTTATAGTCTAATGTACCAGAAATTGCCTCATCTGCATAAATTTCTATATACCTCCATTCTGGATTAGAGGTTATTTTTTCTTTGTAATATGCTTTTTGCGATTCATAACTGTTTTTTTGGTCTTCATCATCTGTACTTACTCTACAATATGCTGTTACTCTTAATCCTGTTGTAACCTTTAAACCAGTTGTACGATTTATTCGTCCATCGACTTTTTTTATTAAAGTTACATTCATTCATACCTCCTTTTCCAATTTTTAACCACTAACACATTATATTTTTATCTTCTTATTTTCAAATGTGTGAATTTTTATTTATTTTAGCTTTTGTTGATTTATATACTATTTCATCTATTTTATTATTATTTTTTAAATGATTTAATGCTCTTAATTGTAGTGTATATTGGAGTAATTTTTTATCTACTTTTTCACTGTTATTTGTTAAAACTTTCTCAATCAATGTTACCATCTCCTTTAAGTGATTGATAAAAACACTACCATTCAATTTTCTTTGGTAGTTATTGGTATATTTTCTCTTTATACCTTTTCCAATAATTCATTAGACAGATGTTTTGCTTACATCTCATAGGATTCTCACCTACCTGTTTACAGGCTTGTACTCATTGCGTGGGACGCTTTTAACGCTCGTTCTATGACTATACAAAAGTTTCTTTCCTCTTACACTTATCTTCGCCTTATTAGTTGCAAGCTAATATTTAAGTAATAGATTTTATTACTAGCTCAAGTAATCAAAGGACTGTATCTAATGAATTGCTATTCAATTTTCAATGTTCTTTAATTTTTCGAGATTTTCCCTCTCATATATAACAGCGTTTGAAAAGTTAAAAAGGTTATGTTTTTTTCAAAAAAATTTTATTTTTTGTATATGTGATTTTAAATCTCCTACTTATAACAGCGATTGAAAAATCAAAAACTTGACCTTTTTTTGAAAAAATTTTATTTTTTTTTGAAGTTTTTATATATGAGATTTTCTCTCTTATCTATAACAGCGATTGAGAAATGAAAAATGGGACATTTTTAAAAAAATTTTTAATGAAAATTTAGATTTAAAATATAATTAGACACAAAAAAGAGATACTAACTTGTTTTTAATATCTCTTTTTGTTATATTTCATTTTTTATATAATATTTATGATAATCCTCTCTATAACTTGTAAGTTGTCGCTTAGATGTTATTTAATTTTTTTGTTTCTGTTACTAACTCATCAAAGTCTGAAATATAATTTTTGTCTTGTATAACTCTATACTTTTTATATTCATCTAAAGCTAACTTATCTGCTATTTCTCTTTTTATTTTTCCATTATCTTTTAAAATGTTATATTCGTTAATTTTTAAGAATACTTCTAATTTTTCTTTCCATTCTTGCATTGAAATAATCTTTCCTAATTTTACTTGTCTTTCTGCATAGTCAAGATACATTGATACTAGATTATTTAATTCTGTAATTTCTTCTTGTGAAAGATAATTTTTTGCTATTGTTACATCTGTTTCAAGTATTTTTCCGTCTGGTGCATTTTTCCAAGTTGTTAATCCCATATTTTCCTTTTTGCTATCCACTCTATTGTAAATTATTTCAGGAGCTGTCATACCAGTAATTGCAAAGTGTAACTTGTTTTGAACATTTTTGTAAAATTCTTGTGTAGTTTCACTATTTTTATCGTAATCAAAACTACATTCTTTGTATATATCAGTTATTTTTTGATAAAATCTTCTTTCACTTGCTCTAATTTCTTTTATCTTAACTAATAATTCATCAAAGTAATCTTTTCCGAATTTTGGTCCATTTTTTAGCATTTCACTATTAACAACAAATCCCTTTTTTATATATTCTTTTAAAGTCTTTGTTGCCCAAATTCTGAAATCTGTTGCTTCTTTTGAATTTACTCTATAACCAACTGCTATAATGGCATCTAAACTATAAAAAGTTACTTCTCTTGAAACTTTTCTAGTTCCTTCATTTTGAACTACTCTAATTTTTTGAGTAGTTCGATTTTCTTCTAATTCTTCTGTTTTAAATATATTTTGTAAATGATATGTTATATTATTTTCTGTCACATTGAATAATTTTGACATTGACTTTTGCGTTAGCCAAAAATCTTCTTCATTATACAAAACTTCAACAGATATATTTTCGTTATTTTGACTTTGGTATATGATTAAATCTTTTAAATTTTCTATATTATTCAATACTAATCACCTCTCTTTAATTAGTTTCTATTATAAATTTAATATCTTCTATTGCTTTTTCTATGTTCATCATGCCATTTCCAATAGGATAATAAACTGGATATACTTTATATTCTTTTCCTGCAATGTTCTTGAAAAAGTTTTGCTTTCTGCATTGTGAAACAGATATATTTTGATTTAATACAATAGAACTAACTTGATTTCCTAATGTTATAATTATTTTTGGATTAATTATTTCTATTTCTTTACACAATAAATCTAAATATTGGGTATAAACAGAATTAGGTAATACTCTTGCATCTACTTGTGTACACTTTCCTAAATTAGTTATGAAATATTTATGCTTTTCTACATTTTCATATACTAAATCTGCGAATCTTTCATCCCATTCTTGAGGTTTCTTTGCCACAATATTCTCATATATTTCTTCATCAAGTAGTCCTATTCTATAAAATAGTTTCCATATATTTTTAGTTCCTATCCATGGAGATCTTCTACCTTTCCAATTAGGATCTGAAGCAATATTTCTACCTGTTGGATTCATAAAAACAAAGCAAATATCTGGATTATTAGTACATCCACCATTATATATAGATGTTAATTCTTTTGCTCCATATTTTATTTGTAATTTGTCATATTCTACTTTTAAATCTTCTAATTGCATTTTTTATTACTCCTACTTACTACAATTATTTACTATAAAATCAATGACATCATCTTCTTTATAGTTCTCTTTATTTCTATTCTTATCTTCTTCCGTTAAATCAACAAAGTATTTATTACATTCTGGCATAATTGACATTGAGTCTAATGGATAACCTATATTTCTTTTTTCACAAGGCTTATCTACGAAATAGAAGTGGCTCTTACTCCAACTATATTCTTTTGGCTCTTTTCCATCATATATTACCATTCCATATACCCATTTAGCTGTTAGTTTTCCACCATATTCTTTAACCAAGTTGCAATAGTATTCAATCATTTCATCATCATCTAGTTCTTTTCCATTTACTCTTCTTACATGAGTTCCTGGTTGTTTTTCTTCTGGCAACTCTTCTATATATAGATTATTATCCATACCTATAGTTATAATTTTGGTTTTATCGTAATATGCTTTTGCTTTTATATAAGCATTTTCTATAGCATTTTTTCCTGTTTCTTCTGGTTTTAGATTTATTCCTAAATCTTTGATAGTTAATACTTCTATATTTTTCTCTTTTAGTTTTTCTGCATATTTCTTTATTTTCGCTGGATTTGTTGTTGCAAATAACACCTTCATTTTACTTGACCTCCTTAAAACCATTTCTACTCCATAACCATAAAGGAGTATGTATATCAATAGGTTTATATTTAGTTTCTTTAAATAATTCATTCCATCTATCAACTACTGTCAGCTGTACATCACTTTTATTTAATTCTTCATCAGTTATTAATCCTAATCTATGTGTTGCTTGAATTACATGTGTATCTGGTGCAACTGTTAATTGATTAATATTTTTATATTTTCTGTCTGTATATTGATATATCACATATAGCCAATAGTTACATATTTTTGTTCCAGATAAATATGGGAATTTCTTTTTATTTTCTCTTTGTATAAAGTTTTTTATCTTATCAACATCATTATCTAATGAGTCAAATAATTTTCTAATATCTCCATCATATAATTCTACAAATGTTTTACATAGAGACAACCATATTTCAGTTTGCTTTTGTTTTTTGTAATGCTATTTTATATTTTACAAGTGCATATTGCACTTCTTCAAAAGTTTTATTTATACATATTTTAGGATTAAATACAAAATTAGTTTCTTTATCATTATATGTATTTAATGCACTTTCCCATAATTTATATGAGTTTCTTTGATAGTTCAATGCCATAGGTAATGTAAAATAAAGATAGTTTTCTACTGAAGATTTACCTAAATGTGGATTTGCATCTTCAGGCATAACTTCGCCACCAAGACTACCTTTCTTCCACATACTATATAACATATCTACTTTTTGTAATACTTCTTTTTTATTATACATATTGCACCTCAACAATTATTTTCTATGATTATTATAATAGCATAAAAACTAATACTTATCAATAAAATCGAAACACATTTTCTTTGTTTGCTAAATATAATATTCAAATTATTTTAAAGTCTATGTAATATATTTTCTATGCGAATTTTTTACATTGTTTTGGCTAACCATAGCATATTCCATTGTTGTGTCTATTTTTATATGTCCTAATAACTTTTGTACTTGTTCAACTGGCATACCTTTATCAATAGCCATCGTTGCCATTGTTCTTCTAAATTTATGTGGATGTACTTTATTTATATTTGCTTCTCTTCCTAAATTTCTAATAGCAATTTCAATTCCTGATATTCCTAATCTGTTATAAGGTTTTATAAGTGATACAAATAGTGCTTCATTATTATCAGTTCTTGTCTCCAAATATTTCTTAATGTACATTTTACTTTTTGCACTAAAATAAACTTCTCTTTCACTATTTCCTTTTCCTAGAACAATACAACTTCTTTCCCCAAAATTCATGTCTGCTATATTTAATCTTGTAAGTTCTCCAACTCTCATACCAGTTGATATTAATAGTTCTAATATTGCTAAATCTCTTACATTTGAACAAGTATCTCTTAGCTTTTCTAAATTCTCATCTGTAAATGTTTCTTTAACTTTTTTAGTTGCTTTTACTTTATGGATTCTTCTAACTGGACTTTTAACAATATAATCTTCATTTTCTAACCAAGCAAAGAAACTTGATAATGTTCTTCTTATATTATCTATTGTTACCATACCTGCACTTGAATTACTTTTATAATCAGCTAAGTAGTTTCTTAATATTTCAGTAGTAATTTCATCTATTGGAAGATTTATTGTATCTAGCATTTTGGTTATATTATCTTTATAGTAATTTAAAGTTCTAGTTGAGCAACCTTCAATTTCTTTAGATGATATGAATTTATTCAATATATCTGTATTATTCTTTTGTGTTTTTTGCTTTTTAGTTTGTTCTATCATTTCAATTTGATAATTTAAGCATATTTCTGTAAGTATTCCTTTTAATTTTATTCTTTGGTTATTGTCTAAAAAATCTTCTGTTGTATCAATTACTTTTTCTACAAATAATTCTCTCATGACAATTACCTCCTTACATTTTTTATTTAATAGTTTGCAATATATAGAACTCTATCTATATTATACAATATTTAATTGACATAATAAAAGATGAGCATATTTTATAGCCCACCTCAAAGTTTATATTTTTTGTTCAAATTTCCAAATTCAACCTTAGCGACAACATGTAATTTGTATTTTTGAATATTTCTTTAAAAATTACTATTTATTCTTTGATAATTGTCTTATTTTTTCGTGATAAAAATAGTTTATTATTATAGGTTTTCCAGTAGGATTTTTTAAAAATGGTTCTTCATCTATAACATACATAAATCCATTTTTATCTGCATACTCTTGTACTTTTTTATCTAACCCTTCCCAATAAGACATATCTTTTTTAGTATAAATCTTATTATACAAATCATTTAATTCAGGGTGTTTTTCTTTTATATAATTTATTATAGTAGGCTTAAATGTGCCTCTTAAATTCAAGTTTTCAAGCCATATATAGTCGCAAAAGTCTTTTATTTTTTCTATTATAGTAAATACATCAGTAATACCAGGAAATATTGGAGAAATAAAACAAGTTGTTCTTATTCCTGCATCGTGAACTTGTTTCATTGCTTCAATTCTTGATTTTATTGTTGGTGCTGAATCCATATCTTTCTTAAATTCTTCATCTAATGTATTTATTGACCAAGCAACCAATGGATTAGGATATGTTTTTATCAAGTCAATATCTCTTGTAACTAAATTAGATTTTGTTGTTATAATTAAATTTATTCCACTTCCTTGCATTTCTCCTAAAAATGCTCTTGTTCTTTTATATTTTGCTTCAAAATAATTATATCCATCTGTTACAGATCCTACTATCATTGTTTTACCTTTATATTTTTCAGGATTTTTTATTTTATCCCACATCTTAACATCTAAAAACATTCCCCAATCTTCTTTATGTCCTGTAAATCTTTTCATAAATGTAGCATAACAATATTCACAACCAAAAGGGCAACCAACATAAGGATTTACTGAATATCCTGCTATTGGCAAGTTTGATTTTGTAAGAATTGTATCAACTTTCTTTTCTTTAATTACAACTTTTTTTAAATCTATCATTCTATTCCTCCAAATTCTTTAGGAAATTCTTGAACAAACTCATCTTCTTTTAAAATTCCTAATAAATCTTCTTTCATAAATACAGGTATATTTTTCTCTTTTGCTTGATTGTAAATGTTAAATACCCATTCTCTTTTTGATGATATTTTCCCTTTTCTATTACCTGTTTCAGTACCTATTACAATCCAAGAAATATTACTTAAATCTAATTTTCCTACATCATCAAACATAGGCTCAAAAGTAATATGGTAATGCTTTGCTTTGATATTATTTCTTAAATAATCAATTCTTGTCTTTTCTTTTGAAGAAGTAACTGTTACACCAAACCAACCATTATCAGGAGTTTCTTTTAAGTTAATATTTTCAGGTCTTTTAGTTAAAAAAATATATTGTGTGTTTTCATTTTCTTTCATTTTAGAAAAAACTTTATCTTTCCATTCTTCATTCCAACCTGATAAATCACTTTGTCCAGTTAGTAAATACGCTGTATGCCTTTTATTATTAAGCATTTTCAATTTATTTTCAAAAAATACAGGTTTATTAAAATCATCAATAGTATGAAATCTATTATTATTCATTCTTGCATAACAATAAGAACATCCTATATTACATCCAATTACTATATTTATATTTTTTATAGTATCTTTAATACATTGCATTTTTCTCTCTCCTTAAATTTATTATAATTTTGATTTGTAAAAATCCCCAAATGAAGCCATTATATCTAATATTTTACTTAATTCTAATCCTAAATCAGTCATTCCATATTCAACTTTTGGTGGATTCGTATGGTAATCCTTTCTAAAAATAATACCATCACTTTCTAATTGCCTTAAACTATCCGTTAATACTTTTTGTGATATTCCATTCAGTGACTTTTGTAGCTCATTAAATCTCCATGTTCTTTTTGTTAAATTTCTTATTATCAATAATTTCCACTTACTTCCTACTAAAGATATTGTAGTTGCAACAGGACATTCTGGTAATTCATTTATATTTCTCATTTTGATACTCCTTACTAATTTACTGATATTGTATCATATATTATTACTTTGACAAGTAGTTACTTTAAAGTGCGTACTTGTTTTATTGTGTGTATCTTGATATAAATTTATTATACTAATATTTAAGGAGGAATTTAAAATGTCAAATTTTATGAAAATAAGTTCAGAAAGTGCACCTAGAGTTGAATTACACGAAAAATTAGGTTTAACAGGTGCTGAAATTAGCATCAACACTATTGGAGCAGGAGAATGTGTGCCTTTTATTCATTCTCATAAACAAAATGAAGAAATTTACTATGTTATAAGTGGTTCTGGCAAAGCAATTATTGACAACGAAGAAGTTAATTTAGTTGCTGGTGATTGGGTAAGAATATCTCCAGTAGCAGAAAGACAATTTTTTGCTAACAAAGACAATGCAATTTCTTACATTTGTATTCAAGTAAAAGAAAATTCACTTGAAGGATTTACTGCAAATGATGCCATTATAAAATAAATGAAAAAATCTCTGAAAGTATAATCTTTCGGAGATTTTTATTACTATAAAATTGTAATTTGTAATTATAATAACTTTGATAATTCTTCTTTTACTTTTTCTAAATCACTTGAAGTTAGGATAGGAATTAAATTGTTTATTTCTTCTATACTTCTATCCCACCATTTTACTTTTTCCATTATTTCAATTAGTTCATCATTAAATCTCTTTTTAATAACATTACAAGGATTTCTGAACTGCAATATGGTATGGTGGAACATCTTTTGCTACAACAGAATTAGCACCAATTATTGCACCATCTCCAATATGAACTCCTGGCATTATTGTAACATTTTGTCCTATCCATACATCATTTCCAATAATAGTATCTCCCTTAATAGGTAAATCTTTTTGTGTAGGTGGAACTTGCTCCCAACCTTCCAATGTATAAAAAGGAAATGTTGTTACTGCATTCATTTGATGATTAGCTCCATTCATTACAAATTCAACTCCAAAAGCTATTTGACAAAACTTTCCTATAATCAATTTATCATTATTAAATTCATAGTGATGTGTTACATGACTTTCAAATTCTGAATCTGCAATATAAGTAAAATCTCCAACTATAATATTTTTGTTTTTTATAGTAAGTTTTATATATATTTCTTTATCATAACCTACTATTGGATGTATCGTATTTGGATTTGGTATTTTTCCATCTTTCATATTTTTTTAATTCTCCTTTACAGATTGTAATTTGAGAGTAAAGGTAGTGTTACCTACCTTTATGTTTCTCTCTTTTTTTCTGTTGCTTTAAAGAATACATTTTTTCCTTTTCTAGTTCTTTTTGCTCTTTTGTTTTTATTTTTCTTATTGTTTTATTTTTCTCTTGTTGTAGTTTTAATGCTTGTTGAGATTTTGTACCAACACCTTTATTATTAAGCTGTTTCTTTACATCTCTTTGAACTCTTTTAGGATTTACTTTTTCTTTAAAGACTTTTTCATACTGTATTTCTGGACTATATTTCAATTTACTATATCTATTTAAAACAAGTTCTAAAACTTCATTGTCTTTTGGCTCTGCTCCAAATATTACTTTGCAAACTGATAATTTTTCATCAATACTTCTTTCAAATATTCCTATCCAAAATGGATCTTCAAAATATACTGTAAGTTTTACTGATACTCTGCCCATAATACCCCCTCCTTTTATTTTATAAAAAGAACGGACAACCCAGAGGGGTAGGTTACTGACAATATATTTAATATTGCTTCTGGACTACCAACCAGAATGTGTTTTTATCTTTCTTTTATAGTGATAATTCACTATCTTGTGTTTCGATTATATCATAAAGTGCAAGTAATTTTCAACTTAATTACTTGCACTACGAATTGTAATTTATATTATTTCTTTTCTATGATTTAAGTGTATTCCTATATGTCCGATTCCTAATATAATTGTTGATATAATTAAGAATCCATTTTTACCATATATTCCTAGTAATAGAAATGCAAATACAGGCAAGGTTGCTCCTGCAACTGGTATTCCTAATAAACTACTATACATATCTTTCATTGTTCTATTACTTTTGAAATATTTTATCCAATATATTTCATATAAAATCATTAGAATAAATGCAATTAACAATATACTAGACCAATTTGAAATTTTATTTATATTGAAATCACTAAAAATCAATGATATACAAGTTACTAGCATTTCTCCAATTCTTTCAAATAATAATAATATTTTATTTTCTTTTTTTACATATTTATCATAGTCTTTCGGTTTATTTTTACTCCATATAATATTTGGTATCATTAACATTAGCAAAAATATTAAACCTATATACGAAAATCCAAAGCGAATATTCATTATTTCAGTTTCTTTCAAATTGTAATTTATCTTTCATCTAAAAACTTGGTATTTGTTCTATTTCTTTCTTC
>CAOKRC010000030.1 GCA_948471035.1 uncultured Clostridium sp. | reverse complement strand
TAAGATGAAAGTTGATAAATACTCAACACTATCAGCATTTGTATATTATTTAATAATTCCTTTTGTTATTTTTGGAATTAATTGGTTTGGAAATCTGTGGTGGTTAAGAGGTGGAGTCGTTTCTATACTTATGGCTATTCCTGTAATTATTCTAGTAGCAAAAGAGGATAAAAAAAGTCCAATAGCAATGACAATTATGTCTATTATTTTAGGAAGTATTATTGGAGTTGTAGGACATTTCTTGAATCTAATGTAATTGATAACTTACAATTTTGAAAGGAACTGAAATAATGAATATTCACTTTGGATTTTCGTATATAGGTTTAATATTTTTGCTAATGTTAATGATACCCAATATTATATGGAGTAAAAATAAACCTAAGGACTATGATAAATATGTTAAAAATGAGAATAAATTATTACTACTATTTGAAAGAATTGGAGAAATATTAGTAACTTGTTTATCTTTTAGAATTTATCTAGGTGGAATATTGCTTTGCTGTATTCAAAAAGCAAGTTGTATATATTTGCAATCAATAGACAAACAATATAAAGCAATGACATTATCTTTGATGAGAGATGTTATATTACTTGTTCCAGGAGTGTGTATTTTTGGATTATGTGGAAACCTATATACAATGTTATGGGCAGGATCTGTATCAGACATTGGAGCATTTATTGTTACCATAATATTTGTTACAATTGAATGTAGAAAAATTAGTAAATTAGCAAAAGAAAATATAGTAGAAGACAATATCAAAGAAGAAAAACAAAAATCAAGTAAAAAAGACCATTATTAAATAATAAATGGAAGCTACAAAGCAAGTAATTGGTTGATAATTACTTGCTTTTATGGTATATATTGTTATTAAAATTGTATCAAAAGTATTAGGAAATTATAATATTAATATTTACAAAATTAAAAATATCATATATAATAACATTTGTTATATAACATGTGTTATTGTTGCGAAAAGGAGAGTGATTAAATGCCACCAATAAAAAAATTTCAAAGAGAAGAAATTATTGATACTGCTTATAGAATAGTAGAAAAAGAGGGGTTCAATGCAATAAATGCTAGAAAAATTGCAAAAGAATTAGGTGGCTCTGTACAACCTATCTATCATAACTTTTCTACTATGGAAGAATTAAATAAAGAAATATTTGATAAAATTTATTTAAAATATCAAAAAACTATGCAACAAGCAATAGATAAAGAACATCCATATCTAGCTAAAGGAATGGCTTATGTTAAATTTGCGAGAGTTTATCCAGAATTTTATAAAATTATATTTATGCAAGAAAGTAAAATGAATTTAGAAGAATTTATAGAAGCTGATATTGAGACAACAAAAGATGTTATGGAATCAATTATTAAAAAATTTGATATTTCTAAAGCAGATTTAAAAGATTTTCATATTAAAATTTGGATATTTACTCATGGGTTAGCTTGCCTTGTTGCAACAAAAACTGTTAATTTTTCTGATGATGAAGTTAGAAAATTTTTATTAGATACAGTACAACAAATGTTTAGAGGATATAAGAAAGGGGATATAAGATGAACAACATTATTGAGGTCAAAAATCTAGTAAAACAATATAAAGAATTAAAAGCAATAGACGACTTATCTTTTGAAGTACATGAGGGAGAAATATTAGGATTACTTGGACCAAACCGGAAGTGGTAAATCTACCACTATAAACTGCATTTTATCACTTCTTAATTTTACAAAAGGAACTATTAAAATATTTGGAAAAGAAATGAAGCCAGATGCTTATGATATAAAATCAAAAATAGGTGTAGTTTTTCAAGATGTAGCGGTGTTTGAAGAATTAACTGTATATGAAAATATTGATTATTTCTGTGGATTATACATACGTGATAAAAAAATAAGAAAGCAATATATTGAAGATGCAATAAAATTAGTAGGTTTAGAAGAGTTTAAAAAATTCTATCCTAAGAAATTATCAGGAGGTCTTTTAAGAAGATTAAATATTGCTTGTGGTATAGCACATAAACCAAAACTTATATTCTTAGATGAGCCAACAGTAGCAGTTGATCCTCAAAGTAGAAATAATATTTTAGATGGAATTAAGAAATTAAGAGAAGATGGAGCAACAATTGTGTATACAACTCATTATATGGAAGAAGTAGAAATACTTTGCGATAGAGTAATTATTCTTGATAAGGGAAAAATACTTGCGAACCGGAACTACAGATGAGTTAAAAGAACTTGCAAAGATTGAAGAAAAAGTTACAGTTGAGGTAAATGATTTAATATCTACATATATTGAAAAAATAAAAGAACTAGAAAATGTTCACGAAGTGACATACAATGGAAACATACTACTTGTTACATACAAAAAAGGCAAAAATAATCTAGCTTTTATGATAGATTATTTAAACAAAGAGAGTATAAACTATAATAAAATTTATGCAGAAAGACCTACTCTTAATGATGTATTCTTAGAATTAACAGGAAAGGAACTTAGAGATTAATGTTTATACATAATTTTAAATATGCCTTAAAAACTCTCTTTAGAAACAAGATGCTAATATTTTGGACCTTTGCCTTTCCAATAATATTAGGAACATTTTTTAACCTAGCTTTTTCAAATATAGAAAATAGCGAAAAGCTAGATATAATAAATATTGCAATTATTCAAAATGATGATTTTGAAAGTAATGATATATTTAAATCTGTATTTGAAGAATTAAGTGATAAAGATAATGAAGATAGATTATTTAACACGTACTACACTACAGAAGAAAAAGCAAAAGAATTGTTAGAAAACAAAGAAATAGTTGGATATATGAAATTAGAAAATGACAAACCAAAAGTAGTAGTTATTACAAGTGGAATTGATGAAACTATATTCAAATATGTAACAGAAGAAGTGGTACAAACAAGTGTTATTATTAAGAATTTAGCAGAAGAAGAAATACAAAAAGAAATGATGTCTGGAAATTTGGCTATAAATTATGAAGAAATATATAAGCACATAACTAAAATAACAAAAGAACAAGAAGCTAAAATAGAAGATATATCAAATAAAAATCTAAGTTATACTATGATAGAATTCTACACATTGATTGCTATGGCATGTTTATATGGGGGAATACTAGGATTGGTATCTATTAACCAAAATTTAGCAAATATGTCAAGCCAAGGGAAGAGGGTAGCTACCAGCAAAACTCCTAAAATTAAAATTATTTTAAGTAGTGTACTTGCAAGCTATATAACACAATTAATAGGTGTTGCATTATTATTTATTTATACAATATTTGTTTTAAAAGTTGATTATGGAGATAATTTAGGATTAATAATTAGCTTAGCAATGGCTGGTAGTTTAGCAGGATTATCAATAGGTACTTTTGTTGGAACAGTATTTAAAGCAAACGAAAATCTTAAAATAGGAATTATTATATCAATTACAATGCTAGGCTGTTTCTTATCTGGAATGATGGGAATAACTATGAAATATATAGTTGATAAGAATATGCCTATTGTAAACAAACTAAATCCAGCAAGTATGATTACAGATGGATTTTATTCACTATATTATTATGATACTTTAGACAGATACTTATTTAACATAGGTAGTTTGCTAGTTTTTGCTTTTATATTGATAACAATATCATATTTCAGTATAAGGAGGCAAAAATATGACAGTATTTAAAACATTTTTAAAAGTATTAAACAAAAATAAATTTATTGTAATTACATATACAGCATTTTTGATTGGCTTTGGCGGTTTTAATATGCAAACAAGCGAAAATAGTACAAACTTTGTTTCAAGTAAGCCTGATATTTTAATTGTAAATAAAGATGAAGAAACGAAAATAACTAAAAACTTAATAAAATATATAACAGATAATAGTAATATAGTAGATATTAAAGATGATGAAGAAGCAAGAAATGATGCTTTATTTTATAGAGATGTAAATTACATTATATATATTCCTAAAAACTATAGTAAAGATTTTATAGAGGGAAAAGAACCTGAAATAGAAATAAAAAGTACAGGGGATTATCAGGCATCATTTGCAGAAATGCTACTTTCAAGATATATTAAGGTTTCAAATACATATAGGTTTAATATTATAGATGAAGATGAACTAATTTCCCAAATTAATGAAACTTTGTCAAAAGAAACTGAAGTTGAAATTACATCTAAGTTAGATACTACAGGGCTTGCAAAAGCAACATTTTATTATAATTTTGCAAGTTATAGTATACTTGCATGTCTTGTATATGTAATTGCATTAATATTATCTAGCTTTAAGAATGAAAAGATACAAAAAAGAACAATTATTAGTAGTATGAATTATAAAAAATTTAATAGACAGTTGTTATTATCAAATAGCTTGTTTTCACTAGTATTATGGGGAATATATGTATTATTAAGTTTTATTTTAATTGGAAGTACAATGTGGTCTATCCAAGGAATTGTATATATAATAAACTCATTTATATTTACAATGTGTGCTACAACTATAGCAATGTTTATTGGAAACTTGGTAACAAATAAAAATGCAATAAATGGAATTGTAAATGTAGTGGCATTAGGCTCTAGCTTCTTGTGTGGAGCATTTGTTCCAATGGAATGGCTACCAGATAGTGTACTAAACATAGCACATATATTACCATCTTATTATTACATAAGTACAAATGAAGCATTAACAGCAATAGAAGTATTTAATAGCCAAAGTTTAAAACCTATAATTACAAATATGGCAGTTATAGTAGGATTTGCAATATTATTCATAATACTTGCAAATATAGTTTCAAGAAGAAAGCGAAAAATAGGATAAAATATATAAAAAGAACCATTTTAATATAATCCATTTAAGGGATGAGAAAATGGTTCTTTAATATTAAATTTTTTTAAGTGATGTAATATTTTCAACATAAATTTTATAGCTACAAGAAAGCAAAACAGATTTTAGCAAATATAAATTATCACTACTAGAATTCTTATCAATAAAATCTTTTCTTGTATATGTACATAACAAAGCTTCTTCAAACAAATTACAAAATTTATCATAAGCAGTTTGAATGGTCGAATCAATTAAGGCAATGTTTATCAAATTTTTAATATCTTGCATACTATAAACTTGTTTTAATACGCAAATAACAAATAATTTTGCAAGTTGAACTTTAGAATATTGTTTTTTTATAGGTGCATCAATCAAATTATTTTTAACATAGTTATTTATCATTGTTTTAGTAAGAAGCTCGGTTTCGCATTCGTTATTAAGTATGTATGGCGACAAACAAGAATTAATTAATTTAACAACTTGGTCTAAATATAAATCTACATTTGGTAATTCATTCCATCTAGGAATACGAAAATTATTTATTGAAATTAAATCTTTATTATCCATAAACATCTACTCCTTCTAAACTATAATACCATTTTTAGAATGTTTAGTCAACAACTTGACACAGTATACAATAAATGATAATCTAGTAAAGAAAACTAGATAGGAGGAAAAATATGGAAGGTATTAAAGTTGGGGATAAAAAGTCAAAATATCCAATTATTCAAGGAGGAATGGGAGTAGGTGTGTCGGCACATAATTTAGCTGGAAATGTTAGTAAAGAAGGTGGTATTGGAATTATATCAACAGCTGATATTGGTTACTTGGAACATGATTTTGAAAAAGAACCAATGAAAGCAAATTTAAGAGCAATTGGAAAGGAAATAAGAAAAGCAAGAGAAATTGCAGGCGAAGATAAAATAATTGGTGTAAATATAATGGTAGCATTAAAAAACTATTCAGAAATTGTAAAAGAATGCGTAAAGCAAAAAATAGATTTAATTATTTCAGGTGCTGGAATACCGAAAGAATTGCCAGAATATGTAAAGGGAAGTAATACCAAAATTGCACCAATTGTTTCTTCACTTAGATGTTGCAAACTAATAGTTAGTCATTGGATTAAAAAGTATAATTATATACCAGATATGATTGTGATAGAAGGACCTGAAGCAGGAGGACATTTAGGGTTTAAAAGTGAAGAATTAGAAGAGAGTATAAAACCTAAATTAGAAAATATCACAACTGATGTGGTAGACTATATAAAAGAAGTAGAAAAGGAAACAGGTAAAACTATTCCTATAATAGCAGCAGGTGGAATATGGGATTCAAAAGATATAAACAAATTTTTAAATTTAGGAGCAAGTGGAGTACAAATGGCAACAAGATTTGTTGCTACAAATGAATGTGATGCTTCTATAGAATTTAAAAAAGCATTTGTGAATGCTAAAAATGAGGATATAAAGATAATTAAAAGTCCTGTAGGAATGCCAGGAAGAGCAATTTATAACGATTTTATAAAACAAGCTGAAAGTAAAAAATGCAAAATAGATAAATGCTATAATTGTATAAAAACTTGTAATGTGATTAATAGTCCATATTGTATTACAAAAGCACTAATAAATTCTGTAAAAGGAAAAATAGATAATGGACTAATATTTTGTGGTAGTAATGTAAGTAAAATAAAAGAAATCGTTTCTGTACATGATTTAATGCAAGAATTAGTTTGTGGATTATAATGCTATCTAAAGTAAATAGTAGGAAAAAAGAAATTAGAGCAGATGATTAGTTGCTAATTATCTGCTTTTATGGTATTATTTTAACTATATAGATAGTAAGTTTTATAGGAGTTAAGATGAATATATTAAAACCGCAAAAAATTAACTTTAAAGAATTAGAAAATAAAAAAATAAGTGATAATATAAAAGATAAAGATTTGGAATATTGTAATTTTGAAAATGAAGAATATAATGTAATAGAATTGTGGGACTTAAAATTTGAATATTGTAAGTTTACACATATAAACATACAAAATGGAAAATTGGAAAAAATCACATTTAGAGACGTTATATTTGAAAATTGTAATTTTTCAAATACAGAATTTGTTGAATCTACTTTTATTAGATGTGAATTTAAAAATTGTAAACTTTCTGGTTGTAATTTATCAGAAAATAGATTGTATCATGTTTCTTTTTTGGAATCAAATGCTAGTTATGCTAATTTATCAATGGCTAGTATTGAAAATATATTATTTAAAGATACAAGTTTAAAAAATAGTTATTTTCAAGAAACAGAAATTAAGAATGTTTACTTTGAAAATGTAGATTTGTCGCAATCGCAATTTTTTAAAACAAGTTTAAAAGATATTGATTTATCAAGTTGTAATATAGAAAGAATTGCAATTTCAATAAATGATATAAAAGGTGCAATAATAGAACAAATACAGGCTATAGATTTATTGTATTTGCTAGATGTAAAAGTTAAGTAAAAGATTAGTATAGTTATAACATAAAATAGTAAGTTATCGCTTAAGATTAAAATTTATTGTGAGGAGATGTATCTTGTGAAAAAGAAGATAGGTATTGGTATAGGAATATTTTTGATATTATTTATAGTTGCAGGAATTATCACAACCTATGTAGATGGTGGTAGAGTTGGAACAGGACATGAGCCAAAGTATTGTATAAAAGTAGTTAGTAATAATGGAAACAAAGTAACTTATTGGGGATTAGGTTATAAAGTGATTCGTTATGTTGGAGTATCTCCAAAAGAGCCTTATGAAAACAATATTGGTGCAAAAATGGGAAGTTGGTTTATGGATTATGAATTACCTAAATCAAATAATATTGAAATTGAATATGGAGGACAAACGATTAATGTAACTGATATAAAAGATATAGGAACTATTGAAAATATATTATTAAATTCAAAATACAATGGCGAAATATGTGATGGAATAAATACTCATAAGATAATATTAAATAATGAGGTTTATTATATTAAAGAATCTTGTAAAGAAATACAAAAAGGTGATAAACAAGCGACAATTTCAGAAGAGGATTTAGAAACAATCAATAATATTATTTCTAATAAAACGAATAAGTAACAAAGAGAAGAAGAACATTTCTTTTATGGGAAAGTAGTTGAATCTGCTACTAGTTATATTCAAGAAATTACAATTTCAAAAGGAGAGAAAATTTATGGATAAAAAATTAAAAATAGTAATAGAGAATTGTCCTCAAAATCATAAATGTCCAGCGATAAATGTTTGTCCAGTTGGAGCATTAAGTCAAAAAGACTTTTATGCACCAAAAATAGATTATGATAAGTGTATAAGATGTGGTAAATGTTCAAATTTTTGTCCTAAAAAAGCATTAGTATTAGAATAAAAAATTGCAATGAGGAGATAGAAAATGGCAGAATTAAGTTCACTAAAAAATATTGGAAAAGAAATTGAAAGAAAACTAAAAACAATAGGTATAAATTCAGTAGAAGAACTAAAGAAAATTGGAAGTAAAGATACTTGGTTTAGATTAAAATTAAAATATCCAGAAATATGTTTAGTACATTTATATACTCTTGAGGGAGCAATTACTGAAACGGAATATAATCAGTTATCAGAAGAAACAAAAAAAAATTTAAAAGCATTTACAGACCAATGGAAAGACTAAAAAATTATAATTTGAGAATAGGAATTAAATGGAATATATATTTGAATTTATATTAGAATTAGTTTTTGAAGGTAGTATCGAATTAAGCAAAAGTAATAAGTTACCTAAATATATTAAATACCAATTAATCATAGTAATAGTGTTATTCTTTATTGCTGTTATCGGACTCATATTTCTGTTAGGTATATTGTCATTAAAAGAAAATATACTTCTAGGAATACTTTTAATACTAATTGGATTATTTATGTTTATAATGAGTGTTATAAAATTTAGAAAAACATATTTAGCTAAAATAAACAAAAAGTAAAACAATTACAATTTGTAAGTAGATATTAAGATATTAATATCTCTTTTTTTATAAATATGACAGATAGATGTCATATTTATATGCTATAATATTGACAGGAGGAAAATATGCAGGTAAATAATAGATTATTTGAAATAGTATATATACTAATGCAAAAGAAAAAAACTACAGCTAAAGAATTAGCTGATAGGTTTGAGGTATCTACAAGAACAATATATAGAGATATAGAAACATTAAGTGGAGCAAACATACCAATTTATACAAGTAAAGGAAAAGATGGAGGAATAGGACTTTTAGATGAATATGTATTAAATAAAACAATACTTTCTGAAGAAGAACAAAATCAGATTTTGTTTGCTTTACAAGGAATGAAAAAAATAAAAGGACAAGATGAAAAAGATATTTTGGAGAAGTTAAGTATATTATTTAATAAAAAAATAAACGATTGGATTAAAATTGATTTTTCTAATTGGTGTAATATACAAGAAGAACGATTTGATATTATCAAATCTGCAATTTTAAATAAGCAGCTAGTACAATTTACTTATTATAAAAGTGAAATATCCAGAGAATGAATGGATATATGGCTACATTTTATCTTTTGGAGAATATGCAAAAATTTTAAATCCTGCTTATGTAAAAAATATAATAAAAGATAAATTACAAAAAACTTTAAAAAATTATTTATAATATGACATACTGTTGTCAAGTTATATATTATATACTTCATTATACATTTATTGCAGGAGCAGAAGTAAGTAGAGAAGTACAAATAGGTGAAGAAATAGAAAGTATTGTTATTCCAAAAGGAAAATATGCTAAGTTTGTTATAACAGGAGATGTGTAAAATTCAGTAGGACAGGCTTGGCAAGAAATATGGAACATGGATTTAAAAAGGAAATACACTTGCGATTTTGAAGAATATCAAAACAACTCTGAAGATATGCAGAAACAAGAAATTTATATTTATATTGCACTAGATAAGTAGAAAGGAAAAGATAAAATGGCTTTTGATTATAAAAAAGAGTATAAGGAATTTTATATGCCAAAGAATAAACCTAGTATTGTAGAAATTCCTAAAATGAATTATATTGCAGTTAGAGGAAAAGGAAATCCTAATGATGAAAAAGGGGAGTATAAACAAACAATAGGACTTTTATATGTGATTGCTTTTACTATAAAAATGAGTTATAAAGGTACACACAAAATAGATGGTTATTTTGAATATGTTGTTCCACCATTAGAAGGATTTTGGTGGCAAGATGGAATGAAGGATGGTATTGACTATAACAATAAAGACAAAATGAACTTTATATCTATTATTAGATTACCAGACTTCGTAACAAAGAAAGATTTTGATTGGGCAGTTGTGGAAGCAAGTAATAAGAAAAAACTGGATTTTTCAAAAGTGGAATTTTTAACTTATGATGAGGGAATCTGTGTTCAATGTATGCACATAGGATCTTATGATGATGAGCCATCTACAATAAATTTAATGCACGAATATATGATAGAAAATGGATATGAACTAGATATTACAAACAACAGATTTCATCACGAAATTTATTTAAGTGATCCAAGAAGATGTGATGTAAATAAATTAAAAACAGTTATAAGACATCCAATAAGAAAAAAGGAATAATTATGGAATTTATAGAAGCAAAGACCATACTTCAAAGAGCGACATATGGAGAAGAAGGGTTTGGAATTGATTATAATATGAACCTATACAAAATATGAACTTAAACAAAATATTTAAAGAAGAATGCGAAAAGTATGGACTATTTTATAAAATGAGAGATATAGTAAAGGCATATAAAAAAGATATAAAACAAGAACAATTGACCTTTATATAGAAAAGAGGAAAAATATGAATGAATATATAAATTTAATAGTGGAAAACATAGAAAAAGAACATATATGTTGTGCTATTGGAGACCCAAAACAACAAGTTATTGCTAAATATATAGATAAGTTCTATTATAGGAATGCTTTTCTCAGTTGTATTGGCAATTATTTTAACCCATTTAGATCGATATATTAATATGATATATTCTTATATAAATTGGGCTTCATTTTTTTTAGGAATAATTTTATATATTACTTTTTATATAGTAACATATAATACTAAAAAATAAATAAAGTGAAAAATTATAATTTATTTAATTCTACTTTTGATGGTGTAATATACTTTTTTTTTGAGTTATTCTTCTTTATAAGAAGGGAGCGATAGTATGGAACAGACAAAAATTGGCAGATTTATTGCAAAATGCTGTGAGAATAAAAATTTAACTCAAGAACGACTTGCTGAAAAATTAGGTACAACAAATAAATCAATTTCTAAATGGGAAAATGGGATTTGTTTGCCAGATTCATCTCTTTATGAACCATTATGTGAAGTTTTAAATGTTTCTATAAACGAATTATTTGCAGGTCAAAAGATTGAAGATGATAATTATAAAAGTGTAGCTGATAAAAATTTGTTGGATATATTAAAATATAGTATGTACGAGCAAAATAAACCGAATATTTCTTATGAAGAATTTAGTAATGCTTTGGACATTTTATCTCAAATAATAACTATATTATCTAATTTTAAAACAAAACAAGAAGCGGTATAATCAAAAAATCAATTAGGGAGTTATCACTATAAAGGAAAGATAAAAAACACATTCTGGTTGGTAGTCCAGAAGCAATATAAAATATTACCTATTTATTAGTAATAAAGATAATAGATATATTTTAGATATATTTCAATGCTAGAATAAATTTAGCATTGAAATTTTTTATGCTAATTTATAAATTTTAGGAGGAAAAAATATGTCAAAAAAAGTGATTTTAGTAATTATTGTAATCATTCTATTAGGAGGAATAGGCTTTCTTTTGATTCCTAAAGAAGAAAAAACAAAAATAGGTAACCAAATTATGGGAGAATTAAAGGATAACAAAATAATATCTTCTAGCCCACTCAATACAAATGCAAAAATAGTATATATTGAACCAGGAAAAATAAGCAATTTTTACAAAGGCTATTATTATATTAAAGATGAAGAAAATAGAAGAAACATAAAATATTTTGATTATTCTGCAAAAAAAGAAATTTACTTGTGTAATAAGCCAAATTGTAAACATGATACAGAAGATTGTAGCTCATACTTAGATATATCAGAATCAAATGACTTATTTGTATATAATAACTATTTATACTTAATATCAGGTACTGGAAGTGTGGTAACAGTAAATCTAAATTTCGGAGAAGATGGCACACCTACAACTCAAACAGGAGGGCAGGTACCTATCATATATAGAATGAATTTAGATGGTACAAATAAAACAAAACTATTTGAATGTCCATCTGGAGTAGAACTTACTTCAAGTTTCATATTTGAAGGAAATAATTTATATACATTCTTTTTAAAAAGTAAATCAATAGAAACTGCAAAATCTTCTTATACATCAATGGAAACAAATCGAGATTTAGTAAAGATAAACTTAGAAACAAAAAAATACGAAGCAATATTTAATAGTAAAAACAGAAGTATTATTCGGAATATATAATGGAAAAATAGTTTGGGAAGAAATTGTATATAAAGAAGATCCAGAAAAATTTTTAAACAATGATGATAAAGACTTAGAAAATTTAAGAAATTCTACTAAAAAAATAAAACTTTTTGATTTATCTAACAAGACAGAAACAGAAATTTATCAAGATGTTAATAAAAATATAAATGGCATACAATATGCAAATGGTAAAGTTTATTTTGTAGCAGATAAAGGACAAAAAATAGAGTATATCGATTTAGAAACAAAACAAAAACAAACATTATGCGATTTACCAAAAGGAGGAGTAAGTCTAAATGGAATATATGATAACAAATTACAATATTGCTATTACACAGGAAGTGAAGCAAAAATAGATAAAGCGTATTATATAGACTTAGAAACAAAAGAAAGCAAAGAATTTAAACTATTTGATAAAAATAGATATTTGGTAGAAATATTAGCTGAAAATAAAGATTTCTACTTCGTAAGAACAGGATATGAACTAGGTGCAGAATATTCAACTTGGGCAGGTACAAAGCAACAAGACATAGAAAAAGAAAACTATGGATTAATAAAGAAAGAAGATTATTGGAACTCAAAACCAGAATATATAAGTATGAAAAATACTTAAAAATATAAGGAGAGAAGTATGTTAGAAGTGATTAATTTAAGCAAAAGTTATAATGAAAAAAAGGCACTTGATAATATAAATTTTAAACTAGAAAATGGATTAGTAGGGCTACTTCGGACCAAATGGAGCAGGAAAAAGTACATTAATGAATATTATAACAGACAACTTAAATGCAGATACAGGAAAAATACTATGGGATGGACAAGAAAGTAATGTATTAGGTGCAAAATATAGAGAAATATTAGGATATATGCCACAGGGGCAAGGTTTATACAATGGCTTTACAGCAAAGAGATTTTTAAATTATATTGCAGTATTAAAGGATATTCCAAAAGAAGATATAGAAAATCAAATTGAAAAAGTAAGTAAAAGTGTCAATTTACAAGATGAACTTGGCAAAAAAATTGAAATGTATTCTGGAGGAATGAAACAAAGATTATTAATTGCAGCCGCCATTATAGGAAATCCAAAACTACTCATCTTTGATGAACCAACAGCAGGATTAGATCCGAAAGAAAGAATTAGAGTAAAAAAATTAATGAGTGAACTTGCAAAAGATAAAATAGTTATAATTGCGACACATATAGTTCCAGATATAGAAAATATTGCAAACGAAATTATTATTCTAAAAAATGGAGTATTAAAAGAAAAAGATACACCAGAAAAATTAATAAAGAAATATGCGAAAAATGGAAATTTAGAAGATGTATATATGAATATCTTTCAAGAACAACAGTGGCATTAATAAGATACTATAACATTTTATCATGTTTTTACGCCACGATAGTTGTTCGTGTGCCAAATTTTATGTAATAAAATTTGTGCACAAAATATTTATATGAAAATTTTTAAATTTTCATATAATAAGGAGGAAAATAGAATTTGAGTAGAACCATTAAATATGAATTCTTAAAAATATTTACAAGCAAACTATTTTTATATACATTACTAGCATTTGTATTAGCAGATATTGTAATACTAATTTATACTGGAAATATTGTAAAAAAAGATGAGATTCCATATTCGGCATATAAAACCTTAAATGAAGAACTAAAGAAATTACCAGAATCAGAAAAAGAAAAACTAATAGGTAGAGAATATGAAAGAAACAATGCTTTTAGCATCATAACGAATATAATAAATAGTAAAAATAGTGATAGTGAATATATAAGAGAATTTGCAGAAAGTTTAAAAAATGAAAATAAAGAACTTTATGATAAATACATAAATGAATATGAAAATAGAACTTATAAATATACTGGAGATGAAACAAAAGAACTTGAACTTTTTGAAGAAATCAAAAAAGAATATGATGAATGTAAAAATTATAAAAATACTATTACTGGAATTTTAGAAAAAGCAGATAACCTAGAAACAATTTGGGTTTTCCAAGAATCAGAAGATGACTTTTCAAATAAAAACATAAAAGATACAGCAAAAAACTATGAGAAAATGCTTAATGTAGAAGTGCATTATATTCCATCAAAAGGAATTGATAGTTTTACAAACATAGGAATAACAGATATTTTCATAGTTCTTATGATATTTGTAATAGCAACTATCATCATATATGAAGAAAGAGAAAAGAACTTATTTCCACTTATTAAAAGTACAAAGAATGGAAGATGCAAAACAATCTTATCAAAAATCTTTGTAATGTTTATTGTGATTTTGGCTATTTCGCTAATTTTATATGCTATAAATTTTATTTATTATGGAATGACAATAGGATATGGAGATTTAAGTGCAAACTTACAATCCATAAATACATTTATTTATTCTACCTTGCAAATAAGTATTGGTGGCTATATTGCTGTATTCTTAATTACGAAAATAGCTGTATTTTTTATAATATCACTTATGATATTACTTGTTTCTAATTTAGCAAAGAATAATGCTTCAAATTATATAGCTTTAATTTTAATCTTTGGTATTAGCTTTTTGTTATATAAAACAATAGATCCTATTTCAAAATATAATGTGTTTAGAGTAATTAATATTATAAACCTAATAGAAGTAAATAGTATCTATAAAACATATATGAATCTAAATATTATGGGAAATATGCAAAATGTATTACATTTAAGTCTATTTTTTGCTATAATATTATTGTTCATATTTGGATCTGCCAATGTTTGGATTTTTACTAAAAGAAAAGATTTAGGACTTACAGAGAATCGTTTATTAAAAAAGCTAAAAAGTATTACAATAGTTAAGCCAAGAATATTTACAAAAATTTTTTGGTGTGAGCTTTATAAAATGATGATAATAAATAAGGGGTTTATTATTCTTCTACTTTTTACAGCATTTCAAATATATAGTTTGAATAATGCAAACAAAAATATTTCTTTTAGTGAGAATATATACAAAAATTATATGAAAACATTTAGTGGAAACCTAACAGAAGAAAAAGAAAGCATCATACTCAAAGAACAAGAGAAATTTGAAAAAGCAAAACTTGCCATAGAAAATATAGAAGAAAAAGTACAAAATGGAGAAATAAGCAAAGAAGAAGCAATAAGATACAAAGAACCATATAATGAAATTTTAAGCAGCGAAGAAATATTCTTGAAGATAATAGAACAATATGAACACATCAAAGAAAATCCAAAAGCAGAATTTGTTTATGATACAGGATATAAGGAATTATTAAGAGTGAATAAAAAAGCTTTTATAGAAAGTGATGTTTATTTAATTGTTATGGCAGAAATAGCTTTTTCAGTCATTTTTGTAATGGAATATAAAACTGGAATGAACAAGATATTAAATACAACACCTAAAGGAAAAGTAGCAACCACGAAAGCAAAAATAATAGTTTGTTTGATTACAGGCTTAATTATTTTTGTGATTAGTATAATACCAGAAATAATTAAAGTAGGTCAAATATATGGATTTGACAATATTACAGCAAGTATAACAAGTTTAAGATATTTTGGTGCTTTACCTTCTGGAATTAGTATATTAGGTTTTTCAATTATATGCTATTTGGTAAGATTTATAATATTTATTAGTATAGTATTATTTATATTATGGATCTCATTAAAATTAAAGAATACAACTTATACTATATTAGTCGCAAGTACAATAATGTTAATACCTATAATAGTAGCAAAGTTAGGTATTGAATTTTTAAATATAATAAGTGTAGATAAAATACTAAATTTAAGTAAAATAATACTTATGGATGGAAACTTAAAATGGTTATATATAGCCATTCCAAGTGCCATTGGAATATATAGTTATAAAAAGTTATTAAGGAAGGAGTAAGTTATAATTATGAATAGAATTTTGGTAGTAGAAGATGAGTTCCCAATAGTAGACTTAATAAGTATTGCACTAAAAAATGTGGGCTATGAAGTAGACTATGCTTTAGATGGAGAAAAAGGAGCAAATTTGATAGAAACAGGAAAATATGATTTAGCTTTGCTTGACATTATGCTACCCAAATTTAATGGATATGAATTACTAGATTATGCAAAAACTATGGAACTTCCTGTTATTTTTATAACAGCTAAAGGTAGGCTTAAAGATAGAACAAAAGGATTAGATATGGGAGCAGATGACTATATTGTTAAGCCATTTGAAGTAGAAGAACTAATTTCAAGAGTAAATGCAGTTATTAGAAGATGCCATAAAAAAATAGAATTAGGAGATATACAAATTAATTTAGAAAGTAGAATCATAAAAAAACAAAGAAATGAAATAAAACTAACACCAAAGGAATTTGATCTGTTTATATATTTATATGAAAATCAAGATAAAGCACTAAAAAGAGAAGATATATTAGAGAAAGTATGGAGTGATGAAGAATTGGATTCTCAAACATTAACACTTCATATACAAAGAATAAGAAAAAAGCTAGACTTAAATGATAGACTTAAAACAATTCATGGAGTAGGATATATTTTTAGGAGGGAATAAATGAAATTTGGTGTAAAAATAGTTATATCTGTTATAGCAATTATTTCAGTTATTTTCTCTATTGCAGGTATAGTAATTATAAAAAGTAATTTTAAACATTCATTTGAAAAAACAGTTAGTCAAAGTATAGATTCTCATACCTTAGAAAGATATGGGATAGAAAACAATATATCCACTAATATTGAGAAAAACGGAAATATATCAAGAGAAAAATTAAGCAGCTATGCAATCAGCCTTGTTTCATATTTAGGAAATGATAAAAAAATATCAATTTATATAGAAAATGAAAAGATATATTCTAACATTGATATAGATGAAGAAAGTTTAACTTTTTTAAGTAAAGCAGATGATGTAAAATATATGATAAAAGATATAGAAAAGCAAAAATATATATTAGTATCTTCAAGTATAGAGATAAATAGCCAAAGGATAATGCTTATTAGTAGATATGATATAACAGATGTTTTTACAGAAAGAGATAGGCAGGTAGAGTTTTTTTATAAAGTAGATACTGTAGTTATTGTAATTTCATCTATTGTTATATGTATGTTAGCAATATTTTTAACTAGACCAATTAGAAAATTAAATGAAATGAGTAAAAAAATAACAAAAGGATTTTATAATGAAAGAGTAAATATAAAATCAAATGATGAAATTGGAGAACTTGCCAAAAGTTTTAATGAAATGATAGAAACAATAGAAAATAAAATAAATGAATTAGAACTTTCAGTAGAACAAAAAGAAGATTTTATTACAAACTTCACACATGAATTAAAAAATCCAATGACATCTATTATAGGTTATGCAGATATTTTAAAAAGTGGAAAATATGATAAAGAAACAAATATAAAGTCTGCAAATTATATATTTAATGAAGCAAAAAGACTAGAAATTTTAGCACATAAATTAATGGACTTAATGCAACTTTCAAATGAAACTGTTAAATTAGAAAGCATAAATGTAGTATGTTTTATGAATAATCTATATAAAGACATACACGAAAGTTTAGGAAATATAGAACTAAAATTAGATATAGAAGATGGATATATAATGGCAGATAAAATATTATTAGAAGATTGTTTAAGAAATCTAATAGATAATAGTAAAAAAGCAAACCCAAATGATAAGACTATAAAAGTAATAGGGAGAAATGAAGAACACAAATACAAAATTTCAGTAGAAGATAAAGGCTGTGGAATACCAAAAGAAGAAATACCTAGAATAGTAGAAAGTTTTTATATGGTAGATAAAGCAAGAGCAAGAGAAAATGGAAGAAATGGTATTGGACTTTCAATATGTGAAAAAATTGCAAAAATTCATAATACAAAACTTATTATTGAAAGTGAATTAAATAAGGGCACTTGTGTATCATTCTATCTGGAGGTGGCAAATATTGAAGAATAAAACAATCTTGATATATATATCACTTATATTAATTACTATACTCTCATTTGCCATCCCTAAAATAATAACAAATATACAAGATAAAAAAATATTGTCAGATAAATATACGATAGTCAAAAAGATACACACCTTAAATGAAAATGCCAAAAGTGTAGAGTTAATAGAAAAAATATATAGTAAATATAATATGGATAAATATAATGTTCAAGTTTCAGATATTGTAAATGCAGCAGAAACAACAATAGTAAAAGAAACAGAAGGGGATGTGAGTATTCAAATTAATGATGAAAATATAGATTACACATTAAATAAATTTGGTGAACTAATAAGACAAAACATTATAAGGCAAGATTTTTTTTATCAGTTTTCAGCAAAGTTTATTACATATAGAATTTGGGATTATGATAATGGAAAGATACAGTATAAGCAGGTAAAAATATTCACACAAGATTCTTTAGGTGAAGCTATTGCAAGTATGGAAATAGAAAATGAAACAAATAAAATTATAGCATATACAGTAAAAAAAGAATATTCTGAAATAACACAAAAAGTATTATTGGAATATGCTCAATATTTAGAATTATATAGTATATCTGATGATTGGGAATATAGAGATAATGAATTAAAGTCTAAAACAGCAGGAATAAAAATAATAGGAGATACTGATGATAGATATACTTATGTAAAAATAGTTCCTTTTGAAGGATAAAAATGATATAAAGAAAAAATGCAACTGGAAGCTGATAGCATTTTAAGAAGAACTACACTACAATTAAAGATGAAGAAAGATAAAATAATTCAAGACTTGCAAATCATTGGATGAGATCTATATGCAATATATCTTATAATGATATTATTAGGAATGGAAGATGAAATAAATAAAAGCATTGAAGAAAAAATGTAAAAAGAACAAGAACAGTAAACATAAAACAATATGAATTTAGATACCATCATACAACTAGAATTAGTAAAATACAAATTTTATTTGTAAAAAGACTACACAAATAAAAAATAATGTGATACAATAAAAAACGAAAATTATAAAAAGTACATTGAAATGTATGAAACGAATGTTTATCAAAAATAAAAAAGAAATTTGACATAATGTTTTTTGGAGCAATTTTGGAGTAATTTTGGTGCAATCGTTTCAACACAGAACTACCAGAATCCACTAAAATCAACAAAGTTCAACAAAGTAAAAAATGAGCAAATCAAGTGATTAGAGGCTCGAAAGCTTTGAAAATAGAGAGAAAAATTAAGAAGGAGGAATTAACCATGTCAGGACATAGTAAATGGCATAATATAATTTCCTCAAACCTTAGAGCCACAAGGCAGGGGTAATTTTTAAAAACAGTTTTGGAGCAATTTTGGTGCAATCATTTCAACCAATTTCAACAAATTTGGGTAAAATAGATAAAAAATGAGACAAAAAATAGTCAATTTTGGAGTAAAAAATACTCCCCTATTGGCTACTTTTTTATGTCAGAAATTGTAAAAATAAGAACAAAAAGATGTTAAAATAATCTCAAATATTATTGAAAAATCAATGGATTTAGAAAATTTATACACTACTCTTAGTTGTATATAATACTGGTTACATAAAACAAAAAATGCACTTAGTTTATATACAAAAATTTGTGTGGTCTATTTCTGCCAAAAAAATAATTTTTACAAATTAAACTTGTTACATTTGATAATAATTGGAGCAAAGAAATCAATAAATTTAACAAAAATGACTAAAAACAAGTATGTCTTGTGAATTTCATAAGTAAAAAGTTGACAAACAGTAGTACAAAATGCTACAATAATTCTAGCATTTTTGAAATAAGTAAAAATGCAATAAATCCTTATTTTATATAGGTTAGGTGAACTTTATGAACAAAAAAGAAGAACTAAAAAGTAGGGTGAACTTCTCATATTACGAAGAGAATTTAACTCAAAAAGAGATTGGATCACTATTAAATATTAGTAGGCAAAGAGTAAATGCGATACTCAATGCAAACAGTAATCATAAATTAAGAAAAAGCAGAAGAATAGAAAAAAAGACAATAAGCAGGAAAGTACAATTTCATAAAAATACAGGTCCAACAGTAGCAATTCCCAAAGACATGCTTGAACGAATAGGGATCAATGAAGAAAATAAAGATGCTGAAATAAAGATAGATGGACAAAGTATAGTAATAAAAAGAAAAAATAAATAGATATTTTACTTTATACATTCTTGACATTGAGCCTCTATAAATATGTTTCTTGGCCATTAGGGGCAAGCATTGAAAATATAATGGCTTACCTAAATTGCAGTAGGCTAACATATTTATACTCAATATCAAGAAATCGTTTCACTTGTATATGTAAAATGGATATAAAAGATATTATTTAAAGATGAAAGAGGAAAAATATTATAAAAAATGGTAAAGATTGTAAGCATTGACATCAAGATACAGATAATAAATTGCAATTACTTTGTTTTTATTGTATAATCATAACACAAAATAGTAAGTTGTAGGGGAGATAAAAAGTGAAAAACGAATACAAAAATGAATATAAAGTAGGATATACAAGTGTTGATAGAAATCTAAATTTAAGTTTGGTTGGCTGTGCAACAATTATACAAGATATGGTAACAGAATTGTTTGAACATCTTGAAACAGATAATATAAAAATAAAAGACGAAAATAATGCAGTATGGGTATTAACAAAATTAAAGATACATTTTGAAAAATATCCAATTTGGAAACAGAAAGTACAAGCGACATCCTTTATTACTAGTAAATCTAAAATAAGAGTGCAAAATAATACTAAAGTTGAGGATGAGATAGGAAATGTTTTGTTTATTGCAAAACAGGAAAGTTGTCCTATTGATTTAACAACGAGAAAAGTAAGAAAAATAGAAACAATAAGATTCCCATTAAATTTAGAAATAGCAGAGCCAATAATAGAAGAAGATTTTGAAAAACTTAATAATAATTTTGAACAAGAAAATATTGTAGGCAAAAGAGAAGTCTATTATAATGATACAGATTATTCAAAACATACAAATAATGTTAGTTATGTAAGATTTATAATGAATATGATAAATTCAGAAATTTTTGAAAATAATATGATTACTGACTTTGAAATTAACTATATAAATGAAAGCAAAGAGGGACAGATATTAGATATTTACAGAAAAGATTATGAAAATAAAATAGATTTTGTAATAAGATTTGAAGAAAATGAGTTAGTAAGAGCAAGAATTAAATTGAAAAAATTGTAGTACAACTTACAATTTAGGATTATGAAAGATTTGTAGTAATTTACCGCTGAAATTAAAAAATAATTATAATTTTGTGAAGGAAAATTATATAAAAAATTATTCCAAAAGTGTTGACAAAAATATGATAATTTAGTAAAATATATTGCTGAATATAGGTCATCGGAGGACAGAGTGTCGTAACACTACACTTTACTGTAATAAAGTGCTGTCGATAAGATGTCGAGTGAGCTCGGTTATTTATTAAAATAATGGGGCTATTTTTTTGCCCTAAAAGGAGGTTTTTATATGAATAAGATTGTAACAATTAGTAGAGAATTTGGAAGTGGAGGTAGAGAAGTTGGAAAAAGATTAGCAGATGAATTAGGTTTGGGATACTATGACAAAGAAATCATAAATGAGATAGCAAAAGAAACAGGAATGTCAGAAGAATATATACAAAATATTTCCGAAAAAGGGATTTATCCCTATTCATTTCAATTTGCGAAGTCATTTGCTATATATTCAGGTGTGCAAAGCAATCAAACAGAGATATTAGTAGCTCAAACAAAAGTCTTAAAAAAAATAGCAGAAAAAGGAAACTGTATCATCGTAGGTAGAGGTGCAAATGCTATACTAAAAGATTACAATACAATGAATATATTTGTATATGCAGATATGGAATCAAAAATTAACCGTTGCCATAAAAAAGCAAAAGAAGATGAAAAGATTACAAATAAAGAGATGGAAAAGAAAATAACTTCAATAAATAATGCAAGAAAAAATTTTCATAAAGTTATATCAAATGAAGAATGGGGAGATAAAAGAAATTATCATCTTTGCATAAATACAACAAATGTAGAAATAAAAGCTATTATTCCACCACTAGCAGAGTATATAGAAGATTGGTTTGGAGGTAAATAGGAAATGAAAATACAGTTATCAGAACATTTTAATTATAAAAAATTAATAAAATTTACAATGCCTACAATTATTATGATGATATTTACATCAATTTATGGAGTAGTAGATGGAATATTCATATCGAATTGTGTAGGAAGTGATGCTTTTGCATCAGTAAATTTAATTATGCCAGTTTTAATGATTTTAGGAACAATAGGATTTATGGTTGGTACTGGTGGAAGTGCATTAGTATCAAAAACAATAGGAGAAGGAAAAAAAGAAAAAGCAAATGGATATTTTTCAATGTTAAATTATTTTCTTGTCATCGTAGGATTTATATTAACAATAGTTGGCTTAATATTTATTAGACCTATTTCAAAATTATTAGGTGCTGAAGGAGATATGCTAGAATATTGTGTTACTTATAGTAGAGTTCTACTTGTATCGTTAATACCATTTTTATTACAGAATAGTTTTCAAAGTTTTCTTGTAGTTGCAGAAAAGCCACAAATGGGACTAAAAATATCTATTATGGCGGGAATTACAAATATGATATTAGATTTCCTATTTATATATATTTTTAAGTGGGGAGTATTTGGAGCAGCATTTGCAACAGCACTTAGTCAAGTTGTTGGGGGAATGATTCCACTTGTTTATTTTATCCGTAAAAATGATACCCCTTTAAGAATAACAAAAGCAAAGTTTGACAAAAAAGCATTATTACAAACTTGCATAAATGGATCTTCTGAAATGTTGACAAATGTTTCAACAAGTTTGGTAAATATGTTATACAATATGCAGTTAATGAAATTTGCAGGGGCAGATGGAGTGGTAGCTTATGGAGTAATTATGTATATATCTTTTATATTTTCTGGTACATATATTGGATATTCCATAGGTTCAGCACCAATTATAAGCTATCATTATGGGGCAGAAAATAAAGAAGAATTAAAAACTTTATTAAAACAGAGCATTATATTATTAGGAATAACATCAGTAGTTATGACAATATGTGCCGAAATTTTAGCAAAATTATTAGCAAGTGTTTTTGTAAGTTATGATAATAATTTACTTGAAATGACTACAAATGCTATTAGAATATTCTCTCTTTCATTTATTATTAGTGGTTTTAATATATTTGCTTCATCTTTCTTTACAGCATTAAATAATGGATTAGTATCTGCTATGATTTCGTTTGTAAGAACTTTAGTATTTCAAGTGATAGTGATATTAGTGTTACCTATTTTATTCGGTCTTAATGGAATATGGTTTGCAGTAGTAGTAGCAGAAATATTAGCATTAATTGTAAGTTCGGTATTAATAATTAGAAATAAGAAAAAATATGAATATGCTTAATTAAATAAATAATAAGACAGATAGTTTTGAAATGTCTGTCTTTTGTGTTATAATTATCTTGACAAATTACAGGTATACTGTTAGATGTAAATAAATGAGTTTACATCTAATTTTTTTGGTTGTAAAATTATTTACAAAGAATTTAAGTTAGAACATCAAATTACAGAGGTCTTAGAATCTACCAAATTGACAGTTCGACTTTTATTCCTATTATTAATTTAGTTTTAGATAGTGAGGGCGATTTCGACTCTATATAACAAGCCTGATGAAATAATAGTAGAGGTAAAAGACTTAGATTCAAAAAGAAAGTAGGTGAATAATTTTGAAAACAGTATTAAGCGTAGATGTTGCAAAAAATAAAAGTATGATAATGCTTATGAATAGTGATGGAGAGATACTTATTGATACAAAAGAAATAAAGCATAATTTAGAAGAGTTTGAGAAAGTAAAAGAAAAAATAAAAGAAATTAATCCACAAAATCTAACAGTATTTATGGAATCAACAGGTACATATCATTTACCAGTAGAAAGATATTTTAAGGAAAATGGTTTTAATACTTTAGTTATCAATAGTTTAACAACTAAAAATAATTATGACACCATCAGAAAAACTAAAACAGACAAAGAAGATTGTTATAGATTAGCAAAGTTATTCTTTGTAAATGAAGTAGAATATCACGATTTATCTAAAAAGGATTTATATGCTGATTTAAAAGCAATGACAAGACAATATTTTTATTTGCTACAGAATAATGTTAGTTGTAAAAATAGATACAAGAGATTAATAAATATATGCTTTCCAGAACTAGAGAAAATCTTTAAATCAACAAGAATTTATGATGATACAGCATTGAATTTTATCAAAGAATTTCCACATGCAGAAATAGTGAAAGAGAAGCGAATTGATGCATTGTATAACAATTTATATAAGACTAATGGAAGAAATTTAAACTTTTATAAAAGACTAGCAGAAACAATAAAAATAGCTTCAACTAACTCTTATCCTGGAGTTGATAAAGAACACGAAGACACAAAAAACCTTTCGGATATGGCTAAAATAGTACAAAATAATAACAATATCATAAATGAATTGAGAGATAAAATGATAGAAACAGCAAAGCAATCTCCATATTTTAAAATAATAAATTCATTTTATGGAATCGGCGAAATATTAACAGCTGAAATACTTGGAGAATTAGGAGATATAACAAGGTTTGATAGTCCAAAAGAAATAATAGCTTTTTGTGGACTTGACCCAACAATAAAGCAATCTGGAAAAAGTATAAATGTGAAAGGAGCAATATCAAAAAGAGGAAACAAATATGCAAGATATATATTATTTAATTGTAGCCAAATGGTAGTAAAATTAGGAGCTTCAAATTATCCAGAACATCCAGTATATATTTATTACCAAAATAAAAAAGCAGAAGGCAAACACTTCTACGAAAGCCTAACTGCTTGTTCTACAAAAATTCTAAGAATGTTATATTCTATGTGCAAAAATAATAAACAATTCTTAGAAAACTAATCATAATTGAATTTTATCATAAAAGAAGTGAAAAAGATAGACTTTTTTAAAAAATATATCATTTTCGCTTGTTTGCCATACAAAAAAATAATATAATAAATTTATAAAAAAGGACTTGACAAAAATTAGATAGTCAATTTGAAGGGGAATAAAGTTATGGCAAGAATATTAAAAAATAAAGAATTAGTAAATACAAGACTAGCAACTAATTATGGAGGTTGGATGTATTGTGATAAATGTAATGAAAATATAGGTTATTTATGTTATTCAACTTATGATAGATTAGAATTAAAATATAAATGTAACTGTGGAAGTCAAGGAAATATAATAATAGATTTTGAAGATAGCAAGATAGGGAAAGAATGTAACGATGAGTTAATCATCCTAAAAAATAGATTTTGTTGTTCTAAAGATAGTGAGCCTTTAATTACAATACTGGATAAAAAAGTGAATAGTTATGAAATGAAAATTACTTGTAAATCTTGTAATCAAATATATAAAAGGGAGGTGAAATAAATGAATTTCTTATTAACATTATTAATTGGAATAGTTGCAGGAGTAATAGATGTATTGCCAATGATTAAAATGAAAGTTGATAAATACTCAACACTATCAGCATTTGTATATTATTTAATAGTTC
>CAOKRC010000029.1 GCA_948471035.1 uncultured Clostridium sp. | reverse complement strand
CCTAGCATTTCATAGTACTAGGTATTACCACATAAATTTTTAAGCGATTGCCATATTAGATTTGACAAATTTTTACTGAGAGTATATACTTAAAATGTATATCTTTCAGTATATACTCTCGAGATAAGATAGATTTCGTCCTGCAAAAACTAATCTATCTTGTCTCTATTTTTTATATCACTATTCTTTAAATTTGTGTGTCGAAATGATGTATGTGATAAAATTTTAATAAAAATATTGTCGTTTTCTAATATTATATCGAGTGATTTTTAAGATGTCAAAAAAGTTATCTCGTTTTCGACAAAACTTACGTAAACTAATTGAGGTTTTGCTTAGAGTATCAACAGAAAAATTTTTTTAAAAAATTTTTAAATTTAATTCTTTTTCTACTTTAGCTCTTAAATAGTTCCAATTCAAACCGCTTATATACTGTATAGAAGCTGCAGAAAATAGCACTCTTTCTTTTGCTATCTTGTTCCATTCTTCTATTGTAGGAAATCTTTTATTCATTAGTGTTATATCTTTTAATATGTTATATGCTAATTTATAGTGATAATCACTATTGCTCCAAGGTGGGAACTGAACTGTTTCTATACTTTTATAATATTCGTTTATTAGTTCATCTACTTTTGAGCTTATTTCCTTTGTTTTGTTTGAATTAACACCATTTTTTATAGCACTGCCATTTAATTTCTTTTGCATTTTTCTTATTTCAGATAATAAATTTTTCATATTAACACCACTTTCTTGGCATTAATTTCTTTTTTAGTAATTCAAATCTGTTTGCATTTAATTCCCATTCCTCATCACTTAAAAAATGTATTTCTAATGTTAATGCACTGTATAAACAATTGTTATGTGCATATATATCCCAATCATTCTTTTTTAAGTCACTTTGCTTTTTTAACTTATTTATAAATATTCTTTTGCTTTTCTTTAAATAATCCATACTTTCTTCTCCTTTTCTTTTGTATTAGTATGTATTATTATAGAAAAAAAATTCAAAAAAATCTTTGATATAAAATCCACAGAAATATAAAAAGAACAGCATTTCTGCTGTTCACCCTACATTCTCCAAATGAGAAAATATATTTAATTCTTTGTTATTATAGCATGGTTTTTGTGTTTCGTCAAATATGCTTGAAAATCAACGCATGAAAATAGATTTTAAGACGTTTTATTTTTGTATTAAAGCTGTTATATGTCTTGATTTTGCTGTGTTTTGATGTTATAATATATAATAAAATATTTAAGGAGGTTTTTCTTATGAATGAAATTAATCAAACAAAATGTAATCATCATTATGAAAAAGAATACATAAAAGGAATGCAAACAGGAGATTATGCATGTGTCTATTGTGGAAATACCATTTGGGGAAAACCAAGTAAGCAAAAAAAATAAGGCAGAGAATTAACCCTGCCTCTTATATTACATTAATTCTACTAATTTACGTATTACTTGAATGCCCGCTACACCATCTACATCTAAACCATATTTTTCTTGAAATTCCTTTGTTGCTTTTTCGCATTTAGTTCTAAAATCTCCATCTATCCCATTGTCACCAGTTGTTCCTAAATCGTATCCTAATTCTTTTAGTCTTACTTGATACCAACGTACTAGATTTCCTTTAGAGCCATTTTTTAATGCTACATATTTCTTAGTTGCATTAGCTGTCTTTTCTCCCCACCAGTTATCTGTATTTAATCCTGCATTATATAGTTGATTTAATAGTTTTTGAAATTCTCCAATTTTAGCATCATATTTTTCAAATTCTTTAGCTGAAGATGTGTTGTCAATTATTGTATGAATTTCATTAGTTTTTGTCCCGTTTGCTATTTCATCGAATGGGAAATTAGTACCAGGGCAACTTGTATTATTTACATCTCTGTGTGCTTGTACTATATTTGCATTATATTTTTCTTTTAAATATGATACAAGCCACTTTCCTGCTTGTTTTTGAACATCTGGCATTGTTTCTTCATTAAAATTTCCTTCAAAACAAATACCTATGCTATCGCTGTTGTTATTTGTTGCGTGAGCTCCTACATATTCTACTTTTCTTCCTTCATATATAGTTCCATCTTTTCTTACATAAAAATGATAGCCTATTCCCGCCCAACCTCTAGTGTTTTTATGATAGTTATGTATTACTTCTATACTTTGTAATACTGATACTCCACTGTTATGAAGTATTTGTCTTTTTACTCTTGATAAATCTCTTTTGCTTATATTTGAATTAAATTCTAAATTTGTTTCTATAATATTCATATTATTTATCCTCCTTATTACTTTTATTAAACTTGCCATCGTCAAGTATATCTCTTGCTATTTCTCTTGTATTATTGTAAATCATTTGTACTATTTCTTTGAATAATTCATCATTTACAAATAATTTAATCACACTAGGTATATATGTATATAAATTATCACATACATACTTTAGTTTATCTTCTGTAACGTATTTTTCTGCTTCTAAAAATAAAGCATTTGCTCTATTTCTTAATGCTTCTACTTTAATTATTACTAGTAAAAAAATAAACACTGCTAATGCAATGCTTGCTATTATTAAATATTCCATTTCTAATTTACCCCCATTCCCATTTTTACAAACATAACTATAATTCCTATACCACTTGTTATAATTGCTCCTATACTTGTTCTAAAAGCCCATTTATTATTGTCCTTCATTTCTTTTATGTCTTCTTCATTTTGCTTACTTCTTGTGTCTGCTGCATAAGCTACTGATTTTACTTCTTTGTATCCATCTAGTTTACTTTCTATTACTGCTAGTCTTGTTAGTACTTCTGTTTCAAAAGCTTGTTCCATATGTTCCATTCTATTCACCACCTTTAATCTGTTGTTTTTGTGTATTCAATAGTAACTATTAAGAAAGGCGCACCCCACGATTCGTTACTAGACAATCCATATAAATAATCGTCTACGGTTTGCATAATTAATGTAAATGGCTTGAGTTGACCATTGTTTGCGTAATTGTTTATCCATTGAGATCCATTTGTATTTCTTATTACATAGTTCATAGAAATTACCTTCTCAACGTTATTTACTTTGCCTATTTTAAACAGAGTATCTGCGTTTATGGCTTTATCGTATGTAAGTACTTTTCTATAAATCGGCTTTTCATCAATCCAAGTTCCAATTTTTTGTTCTTCTACTGAATAGTTACTCATATTGCTTTGTTTTTCTTCTATGTTCTGCATATCTTCATTTACTTCACTAATAGCTTTATTATTAGTAAGTGATACTTCTATCTCTGCTTCATCTCTGTTATATACTGTAGTTTGTTCGTCATATTGTACTATTTTATTAGAACAGTCTATATTTTCAATAACTGGTGTTGCTAATTCGTAAATTAGCGTGACTGGATTTGAAGTAAGCTGTGCTTTTAGTTGTTCTATTGTAGATATTCCATTTAAACCTGTTCCGATCAATAATGCGTTTTGTGTATCTATACCTACTCCAATTATGTTGTTAGATGCAATATTATTTACAGCTTTTACTTCAAAATGTGTGTTTAATATATTTGCAATTACATCGTTGCTATTTACGTGTTTTATATTACTTATTGCCGTACAATAGAATACATTATTAGCTGTTGAGCCGTGTTTTTGCCAACTTTCTGTTCCATTTAATATAATTTTTCCACATCTTCTTGTTATTTTTTCTTTACTGTAATCTAGTTCATCTCGTATATCTCCAATTGAACATAATGGCTCATCTAAATACACTATATTAGAACTAGTATTTGAGCCATTTTTGCTTATTACTTCTACTGTACCAAAATTGTATGGGCTATATGGTTTTACTGAACCTTTACAAACCTTCATATTTCCCATATTTAAATCATTTCTATACTCTGCTATTATAAAAGCTGTTGTGTTAGTTGTTGTTATTGTATATTTATTGTCTGCATTTGTATTTCTAAAATCATAAAAATTTCCTTTAATGAAGTTTTTATTTATATCATATTCTATTATAACTATTTGAGCATTTGATTTTTTAGTAAAAACTACTGATACTACTTCATTTTTATTAACTTGAATATAATCACTATGTGTAAAATTAGCATTAACTGCTGTGTTACCACTTGTATCTATTAATTCTCCTACAACTTCGGTAGCTTTGTTAAATAAATTCACATCATCGCCAACACACTTTAGTGCGAATGGATTAGACGGGCTTTTCTCTCCTGTGCCTACCTCTTCTGTTTTTCCATATGCCTTATTTATTCGTCCTACACCGTTTTACTGTATCAGCTGTTATATTTGTACCTGTGTAGCTTTTGCTCATATCGTCTACTAGCTCTTGTTGAGCCATATCTAAGCAATGTGGTGATAAAGGTGTATCACTTTCTTCTAGTATATTGTCTGGGTCATCTTGTATTTCTAAGTTCAATATCTCCCCTGTGTCTAAATTTTTAAATACTCTTTTACGTTCATTTACGTATTTTCTACCTTTCCATTTAAACATTGTTTTCCTCCTCTTTTGCAATTTCTACTTCTCCATTTTCATATTGTTTAATCACTTTATGCTTTTTATTTTGTTGTTTTTTTCTTGTAAATTGTATTTCTCCTTCATAGATTTTTTCTTGTTCCTTTTGAGTTCTAGTTTTTCTCATTGTTTCACTGCTAACTATTGTGTTATATTTTTCTTGCATATTTAATTTTTCTGCTAATACTTCTATAAAATGTTGTTGATTTTCTATTGTTTGTTGTTGTTTCTTTACTTTTATATTTAACTCTTGAATTGCTTTTGTTGTTGTTGATAAAATTGGCAATAAATTTACTTGATATGTATAATCTATTACATTTCCTGCTTCATCATATTGTGCATTTTTATGCACATAATTAGAGTCAATTTCTTCTAATTCTTGTGCTATATATCCTATATTTTCATGCACATCATCTTTTTTCCAAGTAAATTGTCTATGTTGAATCTGCTCTATAATATCTAATGCATTGATTGTCGAATTATAAATTTCTTTTTTTAATCTTCCATCCGAAGTATTTGTTAATACTTTATATCCTTTAACATATAAGTCTGAGTTAAACCAAGACTCGTTTCTTGTAAAAAGTGCAATATCTAATACATCATCAGATATAGATAAGCCATAATAATGTCCATTTCCTTGTATGTCATCTACTTCACATAATTCTAAATTTTCACCTAAGATACTAAATCCATTTAAATCTAAGTTAGCTCCTATATGCAATTCTTCTTTTGAATTTCCAAAACTATTAGCTAAATTGTACCATAATTTAGCATAATATGTAGTTTTATCTGGCGAAATTACACCCCAACACATAAATTTTCCATTTTCATCTAAGTTAAATGCTAATCCTTTTTGTGCATTGTCTCCTTTGTATTGTGTTGAACCTATTTTTCCAGTAAACAAACCGTTGTGATAAAATTTTTGACCTTCTTTATCAAGTGCCATTAACAATTTTTTATTATTATCTTTTATTTGTAATTGTGCATTTATGAATTGTATAAACTCTGTTATTTTATTCCAAGCTATTTGTATACTTTCTGCATTTTGTTCTACTTTAGTTCCAAATTCACTATTATTTACTTTTTTATTTACTTCTGTTGTTATACTATCAGTAGTTTGTTTTATTTGCGATTTTGCTGTGTTTATTTTTGTATCTACATTTGTTTTTGTTTCATATGTACTACTTACTGTACTTGTAATTTCATTTGCTTTTTGAACAATAGTACTGTTCATTTGTGTGGTTGTACTATAATCTTTTAATTTATTTGTTATAGATGAATTTACACTACTTGTTATACTATCTGCTTTTAGTTGTATAGCACTATTCATTTCTTCTGTTGTACTATAATCTTTTAATGTGTTGTTTACTTTTAGTTCAATACTATCTGCTTTCATGTTTATTGCTGACTGCATTTCTTGCGTTGTGCTATATCCCTCTAGCTTTCTATTTACAGACAAATCAATACTTTGTGCTGTTTGCTCTATTGCAGAACTCATTTCTAATCTAGTAACATACATGTCTGTAAAATCACTTTTTACTATGTATTCAGCACACATTTGATTATTGTATTCATCTTTGATATAGATGTAATTATCTCCCTCAAATAACTTTATTTTAAGTTCACCTAGTTCTTCAATAATTTCTTCATCTAATATATAAGTCATATGTGTTTTAGTAAGTCCAATACGTCTATATACTCTTGCTACTCCCTCTTCTATCTTAAAATCATCGTGTACATCACCTTTTTTTCGTAACTCGTCTATATTTATTTCATATTCTCTTTTTTCACTTGAAGAATTTGTACGAGGTTGTTTATCTACTACTATAATGTATTTCATCTATACCACCTCCTCATTTGGAAATATGTCTCCGTGGAAATAGTCCTTCTCCGTGGAAACAAGTAATTGTTGTATTCTCTCACTCCACATATATTTAGTCTCATTAAGTCAGTATCTTGGCAATCAGTTAATTTAACTTGTCCTATGCCACATTGCTTTCTTTTATAATCTATTGTGTTAGATACGCTTTGCTTGATACTGTCTAGGTCTTGTTCTACTTTTGTTATCTTTTCTTCGTGTTCTGTTATTTGGTTTGCATATTGAGTTATTTTTTGATTTTGTTTGTCGACTATGATGTAAGTTTGATTTATTCTTTTATCAGTTTCATCTGCATATTTGTAATCTGTTTCTGTTTCACTTGGCTTATCAGTATAAATATCTTCTGTCAAACCATCTTCAAATGTTATTTCGTCATTTAGCAGTATTGTTGGATATATTTTTCCACCTAGTATAAAATTAAATTTGTCACATACCTCTAGAAACAATATTCCTTTTGTTTTTACATCAAAAATATATAATTCAAGCGTTTTTAGATATTCAAACATCTCATCTATGTATATATCTCTATCGTTTGTACTTAAAAGTTGATTATCTGCTATTCTATATTCGTGTAATCCGTTTGTAGCAATGCTTACATCATCTTTTCTATATATATTGTCGCTTTCTTCTGCTCTACTAAATACAAGCGAATTAATAAAATACTTTTCTCCAATTGTAACACTGTCCTCATCTAAGTAACTTTCATCAATATTTTCATTTGTTTCTGTAAAATATACCATACAAAATTCATCATTTATAAATAATAAAAAACTACAAGATAATGTAGCAATTTCATCTAATGCATCTCTAAAAGTGTAACCAATCCCTCTATGCAAATTTGGATCTATCAATTTATTAGAATTTATAAAAGTATCTGGAATATTTTTAGTACTCCAGCCTAATCTTTGACATATTGCTATTAAATATGTTCTTAGTTTTATTTTTTCTGTTAATTCTAAATCATAATCAATCATAGATTCAACCATTTTATCGTATGCCTTAACTATATATGATGATGTATCTTCTTGCCTATTACTTGGCTCTGTTACTGTGTAAGTATTATAATTTATATATTCATACACTGGCTCATTTACTTTTACACCAACACTTATATTAATTTTTGATTTTTTTGATATATCTTTTTTAGAATCAATTTCTAAAGTATGCATTACAGTTTTAAATAAACTTGTATGAGATGCTGGTTTTATATAGTTAAATTCATCTATATCTACAGAATTATTGTTTATTTTTACTTTGTAATCAAATTGTCTGCCATAAGTTCTTATATCGTCTTTAAAACTATTTGTTACATTTTTCATATATAATGCTCCCTCTTTTTATTTGAAATTACAGCACAACTATATCCTTGTATTTTTCCTAAGTATTCTTGATCATATTCTTGGTCATTTGAATAACAAGACATATTTACTATTTTCTTTTTAAGGTCTGGATTATAGAAAGTAACTTTATTTTCAGCCTTATTAAAAAGAGATAGGATAATCCCTACCTCTTCTTCATTTAGTCTTCTAAATGTCATTGTTATTTTTGGATATATACCTTTAAGTGTTCCAGAATTATCTCCAGATAAAGCTCTTCCTGTATCTTTTCCCCAAATTTTGTAATAACCAAATTTTGCTTTTGTTAGGTATTGTGCCATTTTTATACCATCTATTATTAAACTATCCTTATCTATTAGCATAATTACCTCCCATTCGTAGCAAAAGCAAGTTCTTGTTTTCTTCTTGCTATTCCTCTTTGTATTGTTCTACTATCCATATTAATTATGTAAGAACCTCCTCTTGCATCTATCTTATTTGCTATTTTTGTTGCTAAAGTATCTAACCACTCTAAATTATTTTCTAATGGTACTACTGCTTCTTTTCCTGCTTCACCTATAATTGCTGTTGTAGGTTGAGAAATAACACCACCTTTAGCAAGAAGAGGAATTTGTTGTATATTAAATCCAAATTTCTTTCCTCCAAATCCTGGTACCCAATCAGGTATATCAAAATGTATTTTATTCGCCCCTCTTATTAATGAGTTGATGCCTTTTATTATTAGGTTTAATGGTGCTTTAGCAATACTCCATAAAGCATCAAATACTCCTTTAAAAATTTGTTTAAAGCCTTCCAAGACTAACTTCATATCTCCAGTGAATATTCCTTTAAAAACATTATATACTCCTTTTATTGCTGTTTTTAATCCATTAAATAATTCATTTGCTGATATTCCTATTAAACTAAGAGGATATTTTGCTATGCCGTACAAGTGCATCAAATACTCCTTTAAAAATTTGTTTAAAGCCTTCTAGTACAAGTGACATATCTCCAGTAAATATTCCTTTAAATATACTTATAATTCCATCTAATACTTCTTTAATTCCTGTAAATAGTCCATCAAATGCATCTAATATACCTTGTAAACAATCTACAAAACTATCATAAATATCTCCTATAGTATCTCCAAACATTTCACGAACCCAATCACTCTTACCTGCGAGCCAGTCTATGCCACTTTGAAGAAAACTCTTGATTTGTTCCCAATATTTAATTATTGTTCCAACTATTAATACTATAGCACCTATTACAATCAATGGTACATTGCCAATCAAAATTCCTAATCCTACAATCGCTATACCTATTCCTTGTATTACTTTACCAAAATTTTTCCAAGATGGGTCTTTTAAATATGCTAATAAACTTTGTATTGTATAAATTATGCCTGTAATTAAAACACCAATTCCTAATGCTTTTATTCCACCAAGTCCAAGTTTTATTGCTAGTATTCCAGATGCAATTCCAGCTAAAACTGATAATAATAAATCTTTATTGTCGATAATCCATTTTAACCAAGAAGGTACTTCTCCCTGTATATTGCTCAAATCCATGCTTGGAGTTGTTATTCCGCTTCCAGACGACTTATTTGAAGTATCTTGTATTACATTCATTTCGTCGAAACCTTGTAATGATTTTTGTATTTCTTTTGCTGATTTTGCAGTTCCATTCATACTTTTTTGCATTTTTTGAAAGTTTTTAACGCTAGAGTTACCAAATAAATTTATTCCAAACCAAGCACTTGCTATAGCATTTACATAGCTTAAAACTGTATAAAGCAATCTAGTCAACCACTGAACGGCTGGCACTAGTAAATTTGTTATACAATATTGCATATATTCAAAATCTGCTGCAACTTGTGGATTGTATTGTGATACTGCGTTTATTGCACTCTTAACAGCTCCCCAAGCTGTTCTTATTCCAACAATAGCCATAGCCATCTTTCTTACTTTACTTATGGAATTTTGTATCTTCTGTCCTACTGTATCTATCCCAGATTGAACTTTTCTTAGATTTATTTGTTCTATCTTTTGTTTAAATTGCTCTATTTTCAAATTGTTTTCAGCTTGTTTTGATTTTACTTTATCTAACTTTGCTCTCACTTTTTCTATCTTAGGAGATTGCTTGTCAATTTCAGCAGTTGCCTGAGAATATTTTTGCCTCATTTGGTCAATTTGAATTTTTATATTTTCATATTCTGGCATATTGCCTTGAAAAGCAAGGACTGGGTTAGTTTTAAAGATTATGTCTTTTTCTGCTTTTAATTCTTTTATTTTATTTTTATATTCATCCGCCTTTTGCTGTAATTGTTCGTAATTATCTATTTCTTTTTGTAATGAACTTTGTTCTATGCTAGACTTAGAAGTATCTTCTTGTAATTTCTTTATTTTATTTTCTAATTCTGTTATTCCCTTATCTACATCTTTATTGTCTAGCCTTGTTTTTATCTTTAAATAACCATCCATTATTACCCTCCTCTTAATTGTTTTTCAAATAGTTCATCTAATCTTTTTTCTTCTGCTGTTTTTGTGGTTTCTTTCCTTAATTTAACTTGTTCTTTTTGTTTAATCCACTTTTCTTTTTCTCTACTATCTTTAATTTGTTCAATATCAAAATTTCTAACGAATCTAACTCTATTTAAAATACATTTGTCTGACAATCCGCAAAGTAAATTGTAAAATTCCCACCAATGCATATATGTATTTTGTTCAATTCTAACGTTATATTCATAAAAAAAAGAAGTACGTATGTACTCCCAATCTTGTTCAAAATCCATATCAATTTCTTGTTCTTCTTCGTCGTCCTCTTGTTTTTCTTTTCCACAATTTAAATACTTTAATGCTATTGCTAATAAGTCTTTCCAGTCTTGACTATTTTTCAATCCTTCATCTCCAAATAAAAGATAAATTATTGCTAATGCTCTTTCTTCATCTCCAATATTTGATTTTGCTAATTTGTCGCATTTTATTGCTATTCTAAAGTCTGTATTTATTTCATATTTTCTATCTTTTACTTGTGCATATTTAGGATAACTATTCATTAGTCAACACATCACTTTCAGTTATTTTGTATTTTTCTTTTATTTTGTTTGTCATATCTTTAATTGTTAACTTCATCTTTCCATAATATGGTTTCAACATTTCATCTATATCATCCCACATCTCCCAATATGGGTTTCTTTCATTCAAGAATTTCTTAGTTCCACCTTGTCCTAAGAATAAATCCATAGCCACTTCCATATCTTTATAAAATTGTTTAGTAGCTTTTACTTTTTCTACTTCATTAGAACTTAAAAGCTGCTTTCCTTTATGATCTTGCTTTTTATCTATAATAATAAATTGTGCTTTTAAGTTTCTTTTTGCTTGTTCAATTTGATTTATACATTTATTATATTTTAATGGTAACTCTATGTCTCCCAAATCAAATTCTATAAATATTTCATTACCATTTTTATCTTTTATAATATTGTTATTTTTATCTTTAAATCCTAATTGTAATATATCTTTTCTTTCTTTTAAATTAATATATTCCATAACTTCCTCCATAATAAAAGACACCTGTTAATACTGATGTCTTAGCTTACAATAATAAAAACACCTACCTAAGTAAGTGTTTTTATTATTTTTAATATAATTTTACTTTTAGTTCTTTTGAGCTCCATATATTATCACTATATATTAATACTAAGCCCGTATCTTCTTTTGGCTGTTCAAATGTTATAGTTCCTGTTATTTTTCCTCCTGGTATTAATTCTCCACTATTCAATGCCGTATCTTTATCTATTGTTGTAAAAGTCATACTTTCTTGTTGTCCTTGTGAATTTTGCATTTTAAAATAGAATGGATTATAACTCAAATTACTCTCCCCTTTATTTTCAATTGTCACATATACTATAACAAATTCTTTTCCATTTTTAGGTTTATCTAATTGGTTCCCTTGTGATTTTTCAATCTTTGTAACTGTAATTGCACCATTCCCTAACATCGCTTCTTCGCCTTGATTATATTCTGTTTTTTCACTGATGCTAGAAGTAATCGTATTTTCATCACTTGTTCCAGCAACTGCAATTCCTACTATTAATATAGCAATTATCACCCAAAACCACCATTTTTTATATATTGACTTCTTTTCCTTTTCCATACAAAAAATTCCTCCTTCTATTTTATTATAAAAGAAGTTTATCACAAATTGCATGTCGAATGTTGTTATAATCAGTCGAAAAACATAAATTATTTTTATGTAGTCTTTTCTATAAACACTGGTTGTCCATTTTCAAATGTTACTGTTCCAAATGTTGGGTCGCCTTGAACTTGAATTTTGTATTTTACTTTTAAAGCACTTCCACCCTCTCTTGAGTCTGTATCTGGTACTATTAATACCTTTAATAGTCTTGCATCATATTTAGGTGTACTTTCTGTTTCATCAACTCTGTACTTATATACCTCAAGTTTAGTAGTTTCGCAATCAGGTCCCTTTTTCATATAATACATAATGTCGTCTACAAATTCAAAGACACCATCACCTTTATATGCTGTTTGTTCTAAATCTGTTCCAAGAGAATATCCGTCTAATGAATGTCTCTCATTTGTCTCGATTACCCAGTGTTCATCTGCTGTTTTAGCACCATAACTATTTTCAATACTTGTTATTGCCGTACCAATTATAGCCCATTTAGGTGTTGCTTCTTTAGGTGTTATATTTAAAAAATCAATCTTCGCAGTATGACTTAGTCTTTCTAATTTTTTTTCATTTTCTGCCATTGTATTTTCCTCCTCACTTAATAAATTAATATCATTTTCATTTGGGGTTTCTTCTACTGATTTTGTTCTAGTTGCCATACTATACCTCCTTAAAATATTTTAAATAGCATTGAATACAATAAATAGCTTCGTTTGCATTTGTTGCAAATATATAACCATTTGTCGTTGCTCCAATTTCATATATTCCATCTATGTCTGGAAATATTTCTTTTCTATTATTTTCTTCTAACCAATTTCTAAAATCTTCAAAGAACTTCGAATTATCTATATTGTTTTGGATATCTTCGTTCCATATTAGTTTACTGTCAAAAGTAAATAAAAATTGTCTTTCTTGATTTCCTATTATATCTTCACTTACAATAGGGTTGTATCCTGCATTTTCATTAATAGCATATGTCTTAACTTTATCTATTAAATACTCTACATTTAATTGGGCATATTCGTCCAAATAAGGACATTTTGCCATATAATCTCTTACTTCATCAATTATTGCTTTCATTTATCTATCTCCTTTTGACCTGCATTTAATATATCTTCAAAATGGTCTGCTAACATTCTTTCAACAAAATGGTCTCCTCTTAAAGATCCTCCGTGATAATTTAATTTCTCACCACTTGGTACTTTCTTGATACCTGGTCTACTCCAATATCTACCGCTTACTGGGTCGTGAAATGCACTCTTTCCGGTTTTAGGGTCAACATACTTTTCCCCTTCATGTTGATAATGAGCATGTGGAGCATTTATATTAATTTCTCCAGAACCAACTTTTGTAGAATTATACATACTAGTTATCATTTGTCCGCTGTCCATAGGCATATATTTATCTAAATAACCCATAAACTGACTATCAATAACTTTCTGTGTTCTACCGCCTTCAAGACCATATTTATCTATGATTTGTTGCTTTTGAATACCGCTAAAAGCTACCATATAATCTACTTTCATACTAAGCTCCTGTTATAGCAAAATGCCACATATCTTCACTGCCATAGTCCTTAGTAGCAATGTCTTTTATTTTAATTACATCCTTATGATCTTCTACTAGTTTTGTTGTAGTAGTAAAGTCTTTTACTATGCCTTTTACTAGATAATCATCAGTCTGTAATGTCCACGTTTCTTGCTCTTTTTCAAATTCTTCTGGCTTTTGATATGTTTTGTTTCTACTATCGTTCATTAATATCCTTGCACTTAGACCATCATTTTTAGTTAGTTGCGTTCCATTTATTGATATTCCATCGTTAGAACTCCAAAATCCTTTTACATAGCTTACTTTATATTTAGGCTTTCTTGTTTCCTTATCAATATATTTATTAATTATTGTTATATCTTTATCAAATGAATCTTCCATTCTAAACTCCTCTATATAGCAAGCCTGTATCTAATAAATACATTCTAATTACTTCTATTATTTTTGATTCTTGGTTAGAAATTTCTAAGTCTAAATCTGTTAGCTTTGTAGTATTTGCATAAGTTCTTGATAAATCTGCTACACTTTCACTAGCAATTACCTTATCTTCTTTTGCACTACTTGCTAATTTAAGTTTGTTTTGTTCTAATTGCTCGATTTTTAATAATATATCAGCAACAGAGCAAGTTGCTAATTGTACCTCATCTTCATAGCCTGTTATGTCTCTATTAAAGATGTTTTTTCGTACTTCATAACTTGCTCTTATTGCTAATCTATTAAAATCATTTTTGGGCATGTTGCCCTTATATGTGTCTATGTAAAAGTCATAATCGGTATATGTTTTCATGCCCTTTCAACTCCTTTTATTTTTTGAATTTTGCTAATACTAACTTAGAGTCATTAGAAACTGAAACAGCATACATTTCATCTGCTGAAATTTCTGTTGTTCTTTTTCTTGCTTTTCTTTCTGTTTCTACATTAACATTTCTCTTAATATAGATTGTTAATGCAGGTGTTTCTTCCTCAGTTTCCACTTCTGTTTCTATCTTAATTATTGGGTTTAAGTATGCTGTTTTTTCTGTGTTTTCTTTAACTTTTCTTGATGGTACTATTCTTGTATTAGCTATCATACCAATTTCGCCTTTTAATACAACATCTTGATTGTATTTGTCAGCAGAAATAAAGTTAGTATCTTTTCTTAATTGTGTTACTTGTTTTGGATGTACAAACATTGCCTTTTCTCCATTTACTTCTTCTTCAAATACATCTAAAGCATCCACAATTCCATCGTATGATAGTTTGCTTGCACTTCCATCAAAAATTAATCTTCCTTCTGCTGTTTCATCTGTTAATGCATCCATACAATCATTATCAATTTTTGATGCAATTGATAATGCTAATTGATTGTTAGTTTCTCCAACTGGATCTCCGTGTGCTGATAATACAGCTTCATCTGTTAAACCTACTGCTTTCATTGCTTTTTTTACAGTTACTTTTTCACTTGATGCTTCTAATGTAGTTAAACCACATTCAACACCTTCTGCTACATCTTCTGCATCACCAATATATGCGAATTTTGGCACTGTAATAGTATCTCCTTCTGCAGCTTGTAAAGTTGTATCTACCTTTGCGAAAGGTGCCACTCTAATTTTATTTGGTAATTTTGCTGATATCATATCAGTCATAACCTCTGGGTCAATTAAATTTGCTATTTTTGTTAAGTTATCTTCCATAACTAATTCCTCCTATTCATTTTTTAAATTTTGATATACTTCTGGTTGCTCATTTTTTAAAGCAACTCTGTCTTTGTAAGACATCTTTTGAAATGCTTCTTTTGTAATTGCACTTCCTTTTGGTTGATTAATATTTCCTGTAAACTGTGGTTTTGGGTTATCACTGTCAAATAAATAATCGTGGCTTTCTTTTAAAGGAGTAATTTGTTCCTCTAAACCTTCCACGATTTCAAATTTGTCATTAAATTTAACCTTTTCCATATCTAGCATTTTACTTAAAATACTAGTATCTTTGGCTTTATAGCTTTGTAATGCCTTGTCTAAGGCATTTTGTTTTTTGAAAACTTCAATTTCTTTAGAACCGTCTGTTTTTCCTCTTTCATATTCTGCTGTTTTAATAGCTTCGACGTCCACTTTTTCAAGTTCAGCTATTTTGTTATTCTTTTCTGTGATAGTAGTCTCCTTAACATTTACTTGCTCTGTTAATTCATCTACTTTCGCCTTTAGTGCTGTTGTATCTTTTCCAGATTCAATCATTATCTTCTCAACAACATCTGCTTCAAGTCCTAAATCTTCTAAAAATTTTCTTCTCATAATGTATCCTTTCTCCTACTACGAACTTTTACGTGTTTTTCGTTCACGATGTAGTTATGCACTTGTTTACGACCTGCATATAGTCGAATTTTGTATAAAAAATAGACGCTCAAATTAAACGTCTATTAATTATTTGATTTATAGTTTAATGTCATTACGGACATAGTATAAATATGTGTTTTTTAGCATAAACTATTGATTATTAACCTAACTTATAGTATAATTAAGTTAATAATTAATTATTTGAGAGGGTATGTGCTCCCTTTGGAGTGCACCACCCTCTTTATTTTCTTTTAAATATTTTCAACACTTTATTATCTTCTATTAATACAATACTTTCTACCCAAGATCTATTTTTTGCTGTATATATTTTTTCTATTTGTGTTATTGCTTGATTTGTATTCATTTCTGTTTTACTAATATCAAAAATAAAATTACTTGATTGCTTTTTCTTCTTACTTATAGCAGTATCTAAAGTATTCTTTCCATTTCCAAATATTTCTTTTAAATCGAATTTATTGCCATTTATAATATAATCTGGCGTTTTAATTCCTTTTGGATTTAATACAACTGGAACTAAATTTACTTGTCCACCATATGTTTTTCCTAGCAATTCAGCTACTTGTCTTTCTTTTGTATTAGCTTTTATTTTTACATTCTTACCATCTATATTATATTTCTTTCCATCTTCTGCAATAAAATACTGTTGTTCTTTTACTTTGAATTTCTTATTTTCTTTATTCAGTATGTCATTTGTTATATCTTCATATTCTAGCTTTGTACTGTTATCGTTGTATTTACTTGCTTTATATTCTTTTATATGCTCTCTAGTATAATCACGTTTCAAATCATTCTCTGCTGTAAATGTACTTAATCTATCTTGCCATTCTTTTGTTTTAGCACTTGCTTTCTTGTAGCCTTCTTCATCTTGTGCTTTATTTGCTATAACTTGTTTTCTTTTCCATTTGCGAATACCATTTTCTAAATATCTTTGTTGTTGTGATTTCTTGTATTGTTCTTCGTTCTCTTCATATGTAAAATCTAATTTATCCTTTTCTAGTGAACCATACCATATTGTAAAGAAATGCTTACAGTTAATTCCCACTATACCTTGAATATGTCCATAATTGCAGTATTCCATAAAATCTGGCAACTTTTTTTCTTTTTCTGTAGCTTTTCCGTCATAATCCCAACAAAAGAATTGTTTTTCTTGCCACCAAGCATGATTTGTGAAGTTTTCTTCACCATCGCCTGTTCTTGCTCCAAAATGGTGTGAAACTCTTACAATATGATTTCCACTTTCTTTTATTACTTCTTCATTTACTTTGCCTGCAAGCCCTCTTGTTGCAACTAATAAATCACGTCTTACCGTTCCTACAACGTCATAATTTCTTTTTAAGCCGTTTTTATCTTGATATGTAAGTATAGATATTCCTTTGTTTCCTAAATTGTCTAAACTCTCTAATATAGCTTCTTGATAACTATGTGTACCTGCTAATGTTTTTACATATGTTTGTGTTAATATGTCTTTATATATTTCTTTTGTTTTTTCTTCTATAGTTTTATTTAGCTGTAAAAATGATTTTTCCATTTCATTGTAGCTATACTTTATTAGATTTTGTATATTAACACTATTTATTATTGATTGCGGATTTAATAAGGCTCCTTTTTGCAGTGCTATATTTAGTTGTTCTACAGGTATTGCGTTTATTCCTATATCTTGCATAGCTTTTAATAATTCTTGTTTTGTTTTTCCTGTGTATTTTTCTAATAACTTTATTGTTTCATTGTTTAACCCACCCATTTCTTTTAGCTTTTCTAAATACCAATAATCGCTATTTATAAATTCTTCATTTAAGTTAAAATGTTCTACAATCTTTTCTATTAATTCTAATTCTATTTTACTATATATTGAAATAATCGGTTTAATTGCTTCTTGAATTTTATCTTCAATCATTTATTATTCCTCAATTTCTTCTTGTTCTACTAACTCTTCTGGGCTTCTTTGTTTCATTTTATTTACATACTTTATTGCTTCTTCTTCGCTATAATCTCTTGTTTGTATAAAGTATTCAACATCATCAATTAAACCTGCATTTCTTTCTATTAGGCTTTGTGATTGTTTCTTTTCGCTATCTACTATTATGCTATCATCCCAATCAAAACTTACATCTGGATTTGTTTTATGTGGTATTCCATACAATGTCATTAATACATCTATTCCATATACCAAATCTTCTAATGCTGTTTGTAATGCTCCTTGTATATCTGATACTGTTACATAATAATCTTGTTTGCTTGAATTTATTTCTGTTGCTGTTTTTGCTATACTTGTTTCTTTAGATAGTACTCCAAAAGATAGTCCGCATTGACTTTCACATTGTCTTAACCACTCATTTAATCCATTAAATAAAGCAGTATCACGAATAGCGGGGCTAAATACATTCCAAGTATGTTCATTATCATTAAAGTTCAACATCCTAAATAGTCGTTTTTTACCTTTTGGCAATATATAATTATCTTTTTTATCTTTTGTAAATGATGTTGCATCAACGTCAAGCGCTAATTCTGCTCCTTCATACTCCCATAAAGTCCTACTGAATTGCTTATCTATTTCTTCTAATATTTCGATAGCATTTGCAAAAATAGGAACTCCTATAAGGGTTGTATTATCTGTTGGGTTTGCAATAGGTATTTTAAAATAACCACCTATTAATCTATTTACATTTTCTATTTGTGTTTCCTCTTGTATGTCTTTCCATTCCGGTATTAATGCTAAACTTGTCTTACTTCCTAATGTATTTGAACTATTTTTATTTGTTTTATATACTATATTTTTAATGGTTATTGTTGTGTTGTTCAAATCGTTGTATTCTAGCCTTGTATATATGTCATCGCCTTTGGTAATTTGGTCAATAAAAATAGCACCAAGCAATTCGCCTGTGCTATCAAATTTAACTGGTATGAATTTATCTGCGTGAATACAAGATACTTTTATTCTTCCATTACTACAAAATGGCTTGAAGAACATTCCTCCTTTAGCAAGTGCATATTCCGTATTTGTTCTTACATTCTTTATAAATCTTTGATATATCTCGTCTATTTTTTCATCTTTTACTTTTGACTTAAATTCTATTGTTACTGCTTTTGCTACCTTTTCACATATAGTTTTTGCAACATTTAATGATTTTACTTCTTCATTTAGCCAAGGTGCTTTATGATTATATATGTTAGCACACTTCTCTATTAGTTTTATAATTTCATCATTTGTTGAAATATCTATGTTAAAATCTTTTGCTATATCACTTGTATTAAACATTTTATTTATCGCTCCTTTTATAAAACTTACTACTCTTTCAAACATACTATTGTCCTCTCTTCTTCCAAATACATTCAAGTCCGATAGCGTACAGCATCGATATTGTGATTATTTTTATCTGGATAACCTGTAATTATATTTCCGTCTTTGTCTTTTTCTAATTCATATTCCGAAAACTCTGTTGCAGTTCCTGGACACCTAGCAGGATCTATTACTATTTTTATTAAACTCGCTAACCACTTCATACTATATTCAACACTACCAGGTCTTTTTTCTGCTCCCCTTATAAATGCTCCATATGTTTTATAGTCTCCTATTGATTTATTTTCTGCACTATCTGCTGTAATTAAGTCACTGTTTGTAACACCTTTTTCTTGCAACTTTTTCCAAGTGTTTTCATTAGATGTTTTATTACATCTAAGCTCATCAAATATATATAGTGTTCTTCTTGCCATATCAAAATGCATATTGTTGTATGCAAATGGGTCTGGATACCAGCCCCAGTCAATGCCTTTGTATAATCTATCAAAATGAGATATTTCTTCATCTGTTATCTCTCTTAATTCAAGATTTTCAAATACGTTTCCTCCGTCTCCAGTTTCTAGTCCAAGATATTCATTTTCATATATAATTGGAGCGGTTTCTTTTGTGTATTCTGCCTCGTCTATAAACGCTTGTCCTATCCATTCTTTTGGAGATGTTCTATAATCGCTATGATGAGATAACCTATTAGGTTTTGGTATTCTTTTTTCCTTATTTACAAAGTGTTGTCTTGATGCTGGAGTATTAAAGGTGTAAAACTCAATAAAATCATTTCCACCTCTTATAACTGATTGATTTATTTTTCTTACTGCGTTCATTCCTTGTATTTGGTCAAATTCTTCATACCAAATAATACCTATATACATTCCTTTAGGTGGTTTAATAGATTTTATCTTTCCTGGATCATCTGTTCCTCTAAAATATATCTTTTGTCCTGTAGACTTCTTTGTTATTTCCATAGGAGAAGTTTTAAATGTGTAATCATCTATTAATCCTGGATATGTTTCATTTAACTTATCTATTCCCCATTGTATTTGTGCATAAACAGAGTCTTTTAATGTATTACTTACTCTTCTTATACATAAGGCACACATATTAGGGTTGTTTTCTAATAGTTCTGGTATTTTTTCTCCAACAAAAGAGGACTTCAATGAAGCCCTTCCACCATCTAACCAGTATTCTAAATGTCTTCTATTGTCTATATCCCTATTTAAGTCTATAAATGCACTCGATAAATCACTGGCTGGTATTTTTATTGTTCTTTTTTCTGTTTGTTCTTTTTCTTCTTCTGCTCCTATAAATTCTCCTGCTGTATCTCTGCAAAACTTTGCACTTTCATTGTCTCCATTTATTGCTTTTGTTACTTGCTTATATAATATTGCAGATTGTAATGTTGCATCTTCTTCTGGTATACCTATTTGCATTAGTTTTTCTTTTGCTTCATCTGTCGGCACCTGTAAATTTAACAATAACTGCATCGTTTCTTTCATTTTCTTTTTTTGTTTTTTAGTTTCTACACCTTTAGCTTGTCCTTTTCGACTGAGCTCTTTTTTTTCGGCTGAGGTTCGGCTAGAATTTTGCACTAAATTCTTTTCATTCATATCATCTCACTTCACTTATTCTATGTTTTAGGTATTCATTTGCCATTTTACTCACCTACTTTTAAATTTTATATATTTTTTATCTTTTCGCATACTTTGACAATATTCGACACTGCTTTTTGTTACAATATGTCTTATTACAAAAGAAAAGGAGTGTTATTATGAACAAGCAAATTATTGGTCAAAAGGTTGGTACAGTTTCTGTAGATGTTTATGAGGAAAATGAAACTGGACTTCCTATATTTTGTACTCAAGCCAAGAATGAACATATGTCATATGTTCTTGATGCTATTGAAAATGCTTTAAATAACATTAATATTGATTAAGTTTTATACTTAGTCTTTTTTATATTTTAATATCTATAACACTACTACATATTTTTAGTAGTAATATTGCTACTGTTGTTATTATTATAGCTAATGTTGCTAATCCCGCTATTAATATTACAGGACTTAATATAATTATTAATAGAATTGTTATTATTGAACTTAACATCTATTTATCCTCCACATCTTCACATATATCTTTATACTTACATTCACTACATTGTTTCTTTTTGTCTACTATACATTGATTCCTTATAGCTTTTTGTTTAAAGTATTTTTCTCTTTTCATTTCGTCTATTATTTGACTTGCTATTATACTACCTTTCATCTTATGTTATCAGCTCCCTTGTTATAAAACACTATGTAGTGATATAAGTGTTTTTTGCTTACGCAAGGAAAAGAAAGCCTTTATTGTACAATTATTATGCTATTCTAAAACAGATAACCTAAGTCTTTTTTATATATCACTACATACTATCTTATAAAAAAATAAGAACTCACTAGGAAAGTTCTATTGTCTTCTGTTCCTTTATTCATTCAAAGGAAGTGATTTTTATATTAACATTGCCTAGTATTGTGTTAATAACATAATAAAAGAGCTAGTATTTCTACTAACTCTATATATGAATTTTTTATATTAAATGTAGCACTTGGACCTGTGAGATATTGCTATCTGTGCTTATTAAAATTATAACCATTATAATTATATATCTTTTAAAACAAAATTACATCCAAATTTTATCACAATTTTGTCACAATTTTTTCATTCTCCTGTATTTATTACTTCTAACATACTTTGAATTGCATTATCTCTTATATTTAATAATTGATTTATTGATTTTGGTTTTTGAAATTCACTAAAATATTGTTGTGATACATAGTCCCATTTTGACTTTTTCATATAATATGTTCTTATTACAAATTCTTCTTCGTCAGTTAATTGTATTAATAGATTTTTCATTCTTACAATATCTTTGTCTAATTTCTTTTTCTCTATTTCTAGTTCATTTATTTTCTTTTCTAAATATTCTCTATCTTCTTTATTTATGTGATTTAATTCTTTTTTATAATTCATTGCAGTATTAGCTGTAGTATCGCTTGTTTTATTTGTTGTGCTTTTTGGTATATTTGTTATTTGACTAGAAGATAATTGCATTGCTTCTATTACTTCTTCTTTTGTGTCTTCATATACTGTTCCTGCGTATTCTAGTCTTTCTTGATATTCTTCTAGTTTTAATTCTATCTCTGTTTTTTTAGCTTCATTTTTTAACTGATTCCTTAGCATTTTCTCTATATCTTCTTTTATGTATTTCATTTGTACCCCTCCTCTATTTTTAATTTAACTCCCATAAAAGTATCTTTTCCTATCTCATCATATTCTTCTTTTGTAACTTCTATCTCCTTTGGATATGCTCCGACCAGTTGTATTGTTGTATTAATTCTTTTCTCTAGTTTCTTTTCGATGTTCATATATTACACCTCTGCTTTTCTTTCAAAGTATTGTTTTATACATTTATTACAATCTATATAATCATAATCATCTTCGCATATCTTTTCGCAGTCTTCGCATATGGTTAAATGATTAAAACCACTTAATTCTTTGTGCCATTTCATCTATTATTTTATCTTTCTTCTCTATTTCTTTATCTTTTTGTATTATTTCAAGTACATTTTCTCTGTTTTTGTCTATTTCTCTTACCAAACCCTCTTTATAAAATTTTAGATGTGCTAATATCATTACTATTGCTTTTTGTAATGTATCTTGAAATACGTGTACTCCTTTTTTCTTTTCCACTTGCTATTTCTAATATATGTATTGCCTCTTCTTCTGTCATAAGTTATTCCTCCATTTCTTTAGGATAGTAATCGCCTATATTTAGTTGATGATATGTAGTATTGTCAACACTTATCCATATTGATTTATTTTCTCCTGCTATTTCCTTTTGTATTTTTATTTGCCATCTTTCTGGATGGTATTGTGGTATTCTAACTTTTCCACTATGTACATAAGTTGTATATGCTGAATGATATTGTTTATCAATTACCATTCCCTCTTTTGTTCCATAATCTATTTCTTCTTTTATGCTCAAACCTAATAATATAAATATTCCTAAAATTATAACAATCACAAATACTGTTATAATTCCTATTAAAATTTCTCCTTTTTCACTTTTCATTCTATCACTCCTTTATTACTAATCCTGCTTGAATTAATTTACTTTCTTTAATAACATCTCTTTCGATTTCACTATCTACGTATTGTTCTATATCCCAATTTTCTTCTTCAACTCTTTGTATTTGTTCTATTGAATTTAATATTTTAATTAGCCATTCTTTATTGATTGTTTTTCCTTTTTGTTTTGCTCCAAGTATTTGTCTTTGTATATTCCATAACATTTCTCTTTTACCAAATATCCTTCTTGCTTCTCCGTATAGTTTTATGTTTTGTGTATTTTCCATTATTTTTTCCTCCTTGTTATTAACCATATTATTATTCCTATTAATTGAAATGGACTTGTTACTATGTCAAAAATTGTTGTAAAAATACTAGCAAAAGCACACCACGCATACTCTGACATTGCATCAAAATCATTCCAATACATAATATTTTTTTCTATAGTATCTTTCCATATCCAATATGTTAACATCTTCTATTCTCCTTTCAACTATTATAAATTTTCTACTTCATCTATAAAGCTCTGTGGGTTATTAGTCATTTGACAATAATCTATAAAACTATCATCCATATCTCTTGTTGGATGAGTTGCTGTTTCCTCTGTTATTTTCATTTCTTTCATCCATTTTGCAATTTCTCTTTCTCGAAGTTTTGCTTGTTCATTAAATTCAGCACATTCATATATTGCTATTTTAATTTTTTCTGGTATTTTTATCATTTCTTTATCACTTCCTCTATATGTAATATGTAATACTGTTCTCCTGGTTCTGCTCCCCATTCTGTGTTACCTGTTCCAGTGCTTAAACGACACCAACATGTTATGTATGGACTGTTTTTACTATAACCGTTCATAAAAACAATTTCAGTTGGCAATGTTTTATATCTTCTTAATGCCTTAATTTCTTCTTTTGATAGTTTATGTCCAAAAAATTCATTTCCAAATCTAGTATTATAGTATGGCTTAATCTCTCTATATTCTTCTTTCTTTTCGCCTGATGCTATCATATTAAACCATTTTCGCTTAATTGGTAATATTAACATTTATTTATCAACTCCTTATAAATTATTCTTTCTACTACCGCTAACGCCTCATAACTGCTTATAAACCTTCCTGCATGACGATTTACTACTTCTGCTCGAATCAGTTTAATTTGCTGATTATATCTTCTCTTATACATCTCTGCTACTTTATTCTTGCTTAATCCACCTTTCCAAAGTTGTAATATTTCGTTTTCACTCATACTATCACCTAATGTGTAGTATTTGAAATTATGTAAATATTATGTTATAATTTAATCACAACAAACCACACAGATGGAGGGTATCTTATGAAAGATAAAGTCAAAAGTAATTTCTTACTAAAACCTATTATTTTAAAGTCTACTTCTACTACAGTTAAGCGGAAAAGGAAACCTTTAAGATTATTGAAACCTCGTTGAGGTTTCTTTTATTTGATTTTAATTTCCTAACATTTTGCTGATGTCAGCAAAATAATTGATGTTACTGTGTTTGTTTGCTTGATTGTAAGTTGACTATTTATTGTAATATTTCATATAATTTTCTAAGAACTCTTCAATTTTATTTGAATATAGTCCATCTCTTTTTAATTCTCTTTTTAAATTATCTATATCTTTTATAGCTTTTTCGTTATTTTCTTTTATCTTACTCTCCAAAACATCTAAATCTGTTTTTGCTTGTGATATGTCCCACCCAATATTATCTAATGTATTGAATAGTTCATATATTTTTACACTTATTTCTTTTTCCATTTTATTTTCCCTCCAATAATTCTTGTAAAACTTGTATAATTTGTCTATCTGCAACATTATCTATCCACTCAGTATCTGTTTCAATTCCTAACTCTGTATATTCTCTATATTTTCCTATTCTTTCATTAACTTCTTCTATCTTCTTTTCTACTACTTCTTTAGATATAGAATTATCTATGTAGTTTAATACTGTTTCTATTGCTTGTTGTTCTTCTTGTTTTAATATACTTTTCCAACCTGTTGAAAACAATGCAACATTATCTTTTAATTCTGTTAATACTTTTTTTGCTTCTTCTAATTCTTTATTTATCTAACCAACCAAGCTCCTTTACTTTTTCGTTTATTGCTTGTAACTCTTTTAAAGATAAAACTATTCTGTCAAATTTTAATTCTCCAAATTCATCATATCGGCTCATTCTTATTTCTATATGTTCTTCTGTAACAACATCAAATTGAATATCTTTTTGCTTTTTAAATGGTATTATAATCTTGCAATACATTTCTGGCATTTCTTTATCTTTCTCATATCCTAATTCTTCAAACATCTCATCTGCTTTACTCATAAGCTAGTCCTCCTAATCTATATAAAGTAACTTCATAATCATCAAATACATCTGCAATAATTTGTTCTACTATTTCCCATTCTCCATCTGCTATACCACAACCTATATTGTATGGCATACATACACTTAAGTTTAAATCTTTCGCCATATCTTTTATTGTTGTTAAGGTTGTTTTCATTGCATAATAGGCTGTTTTAAAATCTAGTGTTTGACTAAACATATTGCATATTATTTTGTTATCTATGTTTACTTTAAATACTTTTCCTCTTAGCAACTCATAACTATAAGCATTACTTTCGCAAAATAATCTATAATTTTCTTCCAGTCCTTTGTAGCATTTGGCGAGTTGTCTTGCAACTCCGCCGTCCGCATAATTCCTTGACAATTTACTTGATGTATAATGATATCTTCTGTACAATCTAATATATTTCCATTTATAATTTTAATCATTAGCTTGTCTCCTTTTTGCTAATATTTTTCCATAGATCCCACATTCCTCTAATGGCACTTCTCTTAATACTTTTACTCTTGAGGTTCTTACTTTTCCATCTGTGTTAGTTGGCATTACTATATCTGTTATTTTTGTTTTAACCTCTATAATGGCTAAATTATTCCAGTCTCTTCCAAAATTTAATGCCCAATTTAAATGAGATATATTAATTCCATAACTGCAATTATCCTCTATATCTGGATCGCATTTTTCTTCTTTGTATTTTCCTATTTCATATGTAAAATCGTTATCGTAATCAGCATAGTATGTTCCATCATTATTTTTTCTTACCGCTTTATAAAATATAGCTGTTGTCTTTGTGTGTTTAATACCGTAAAAATCTATAAAGTCATTAATATTTTTAGGCATATATACAATTCTTGCTTTCCCTGAAATGTTTATTTTTCCGTCTATTTGTCTATCAACTACTTGTGTGTTTTCCCTTGCTTCTACTGAACTGTTTTCCCATGCTACTACTGAACTGTTTTCCCTTGCTTCTACTGAACTGTTTTCCCTTGCTTCTACTGAACTGTTTTCCCATGCTACTACTGAACTGTTTTCCCTTGCTTCTACTGAACTGTTTTCCCTTGCTTCTACTGAACTGTTTTCCCATGCTACTACTGAACTGTTTTCCCTTGC
>CAOKRC010000028.1 GCA_948471035.1 uncultured Clostridium sp. | reverse complement strand
AGAATTAAATTATCTTTAATTTTGATTCAATAGAATTTACTTTGTTAATTAACTTATGATTTTTATTATCTTATAACCGAAGGAAATATGGACAAGGCATTATTAATTAATATATATTGTATTAATAGTGATTTTAAAATTAATACTACATCTGAAATAGCAAATGAATTAAGCAAAATATTTAAGAATACTAACTTTTTAGAAAATGTTCAAAATAGTAGATATAATTGGATTGGAGAATAAATCAATATTGTTCTAGATACAATATTAGATTATATAAAACAATTAGAACCTTTAGTAGTATAATTTAAAATATAATAGAGGTGGATTATGGAAAAACAGGAATTGTATGATATGTGCAAAACTATTATAGACTTGAATAAACAAAAGTATGTAATTGCAAAAGCTGAAATAGAAAAAATCATAAAAGATAATGTAAAAGATGAAAGGTATATTCAAAGAAAATTAGATGAGATGCTAGATATATTATTATTTTATGAAAATGATGATAGTTTACTCTTATTTAGAAGGCTTTGTAAATACTACTTTTGCATAAATCCAGTGGTTACAGCACAATATATTAACTATTATAAAGAACAAAATGATCCAGAAGGGATAAAATTTGGAAAAAAACACAATTAGATGTGAAAGGAGTAAAATGATAGATGGATAGAAAATTTGCAGAACAATGGTTAAATAATTTAAAAGAAGCATGGTGGAATAAAGATATAGAAAATGCAACTTTTTTATTTACAAAAACAACATTTTATCAAGAAACGCTATTTATGAAGCCATATACGACATTTGATGAAATAAAACAAGAATGACAACATATTAAAAATCAGAATATAAAAAATATTGAATTTAAAATATTAGCTATAGACAAAAATGTTTTAATAGTAGAATGGTTATTTGAAAGAGATATAACAACATATAGTGGTATTTATGAGATAAAATTTGATGATAATTTGGAATGTACTTATTTTAAAAGTTGGGAAATGGAGAGATAGAATGGAAAAGTTAAATATATTAGGAACAGGTCATGCAATGACATTAGATTGTTATAATACTTGTTTTACACTAGAAAATAATGAAGTAGAAGATATATTAGTAGATACAAGGTGGAGGACTACAAATAATAAAACAAAAATATAGATTTTAGAAAAATACATAACATTATTTTATCACATAAGCATACAGACCATATACTAGGAATGTTTTGGATTATTAGATATGCACAAAAGTTTTTTGACAATAATAATTATGATGGAAATCTAAATGTTTATATGCATAAAGAATTAGAAAGTACAATTAGAAGAATAATGTTTGAAGTACTACCACAAAAATTTACAAAACTTATTGATAACAGAATTATTTTTAATATAGTAGAAGATAAAGAAGAAATAAAAATATTAAATTATAATATTAAATTTTTAGATGTTCATGCAAAAAAAGATAGACAATTTGGATTTAAAACAACATTAGAAAATGAAAAAATGCTTGTATTTTTGGGAGATGAGACATTTGATGAGAAATTAAGAGATGAAGTAGAAAATACGGACTGGCTATTACATGAAGCAATGTGTACGGATTTGGAGGCAGATATATTTAAGCCATATGAAAAGATGCATTCTACTGTAAAAACAGCATCAGAGATAGCAACGAGTTTAAATGTTAAAAATTTAGTATTATATCATGCAAGTGATAACGATTTAGAAAAAAGAAAGAGATTATACAAAGAAGAGGCAAGACAATATTTTAATGGAAATATATATGTACCAAATGATTTAGATATAATTGAATTATAATTATGTCAAGAGGAAAAGCCTTAAATTACACAAGGATTAGATTTTTTTCAATAAAATCTATACATTTTTCAAAAAAAGTGATAAAATAGTATTAGTTTTAGATTAAAAGGGAGGAAATTAAACATGGAAGCAAAAATAGTAGGAGACATGTTACCAGCAGTTGTTTGTAAACTAGCTAAAGGAGAAACTGTTATAACAGAAAACGGTGGAATGAGCTGGATGGACGAAGGAATAGAAATGAAAACAACTACTAATGGTGGAATTATGAAAGGAATTGGTAGAGCCTTTGCTGGAGAATCAATTTTTATGAATATGTATACAGCAGAGAAAGATAATGTAGAAATAGCATTTGCATCTTCTTTTCCAGGACAAATTTTAGAATTTGATTTAAAAGAAGGAGAAAGTATTGTTGCACAAAAACGTGCTTTCTTATGTTCAGAAAAAACAGTAGATATAAAAATGCAATTCCGTAAAAAATTAGGAGCTGGTTTCTTTGGAGGAGAAGGATTTATTATGCAAAAGATAACAGGACCAGGTAAAGTATACTTAGAAATTGATGGAAGCGTAATAAAAAGAGAACTTGCAGAAGGAGAAAAATTAAAAGTAGATAATGGATACGTTGCAGCGATGTCACAAGATGTAAAATTAGATATTGAGACAGTAAAAGGTGTTAAAAACATTCTATTTGGTGGAGAAGGATTATTTGTTACTACAGTAAAAGGACCAGGAACAGTATACTTACAAACAATGCCAGTTTCAAAACTTGCAGGATTACTATACATAGGACAACAAAAATAAAATATTGAATAAAAAAGAGAGTTATAAATTATAAAAAACTCTCTTTTTTTCTTGTAAAAATATAAAAAAAATGATAAGATTTAAGTATGATTTTTCTAAAGAAAAAGGAGAAAATTATGCGTGTTTTTAAAGAAGAAAAAGGAATAACAATAGTATCACTTGTTATAACTTTTATATTATTACTAATTATATCAGCAGTTGGAGTTAATATGAGTATTAACGGGATTAATTCTGCAAAAGATTCTAAATTAAATGGGGAATTACAAATGGTACAACACGCAGTTTTAGAACAATATACTAAGTATAAAACAACAAGAGATAGCGTATATTTAGTAGGAACTAAAATAACAAAAGAAGAAGCATCTAATTTTGCAAATGAAATGGGAGTAACACTTGCAAACATACCAGATACATATTCCAATAAGGACTATTACAAATTAGATAGAGTAGATTTAGAAGCTATTGGAATAAAGGATTCTACAGATGAATATGTAATAAACTATGTTTCAGGTGAAGTGATGAATATTACAGTTAAAAAATCAAATAACAATAGCCCATTATATACAAAAGCAAACAGTTTTTAGTATATAATAAAGGAGGTAGTTTAGGTTATTTAGGAATAACCTGAGAACAAATGGATATAGAAAAAATATATACAGATTTAACTAAAACATTAAAATTTTCTACTATTTTTAAAAATGAGCCAATGGCAAAGCATACATCATTTAAAATAGGTGGAAGTGCAGATATATTAATAAAGGCAAAATCTATAGAAGATATTAAAACTATTTTAGAATACTCTAAAAATGAAAATATTCCATTATATGTAATGGGAAATGGTAGTAATTTACTTGTTAAAGATAATGGAATAAGAGGAATTGTTATTGTAGTAGAATTTAATGAGGTTAATATTGAAGAAAGCGAAGACAAAGTAAAAGTAACAGTAGGAGCGGGAGTAAAACTTGGGAAACTAGCAGGAGACCTATTAAAAAAAGGTATTGGTGGATTTGAATTTGCATCAGGAATACCTGGAACTATTGGTGGAGCAGTAAGAATGAATGCTGGAGCCCATGGAAAAGAGATGAAAGATATAGTAATTAAAACTACATATATGGACTTTGGGGGAAATATAAATAGGGTTACAAATGAACAACAGGAATTTTCATATAGAAAAAGCATATTTGCAAGTAAAAAATGGATAATTTTAAGTACAGAACTAGAATTACAGTATAGCGAAGAAAAAGAAATAAAATTAAAAATGGAAGAATATGCGAAGTATAGACGTGAAAAGCAACCAATTATATATCCAAATGCAGGAAGTACATTTAAAAGAGGAGAAGACTTTATTACAGCAAAATTAATTGATGAAGCAGGGTTAAAAGGATACACAATAGGTGGAGCAAAAGTTTCTAGCTTACATGCAGGATTTATTATAAATACGGGAAATGCAACAGCAGATGATGTACTAAAATTAGTAGACTATGTAACAAAAACAGTATATAATAAATTTGGAAAAAAAATAGAACTAGAAATTGAACTAATAGGAGAATGAAAATATTGTTATAACATAAATTTGATATATAATGAAATCAATTTGTAAATATAAAAAAAATAGGAGGAAAAGATAATAATGAAGGGATTTTTTTCATGGTTTAAAGGAAGTACAAAAATGAAAAGGTGGATGTTACTAGTGCTTGTTGGAATTATACTAGTAGGTTATGGAGTTGCATCAATACTAATTGCAAAAGAAATATCATTTTTTGAGATAGGAAAAATTATATTATTATTTGTTTTAGGATTTACTTTAACAATTGTAGGTATTGTATTTGCACAAAAAAGAACATTAGAATTATTAATAGAAGCAAGTGATTTACGTCTAGAAAAAGGAAGCAAAAATGTAAATGTTAATTCACTTATATTTAATAAAAAAGTATATAATAAAGGACCGAATATTGTAGTAATTGGTGGTGGAAATGGATTAAATACAGTTCTTAGAGGGTTAAAAAATTATACAAGTAATATTACAGCAATTGTAACTGTTTCAGACTATGGAAAATTGCCAACAAATTCAAGAAAACAATTAGAATTATTACCACTAGAAAATATTAAAGATTCATTAGTTGCACTTTCATATAATGAACAAGTTATGGATGGCTTACTAAATTTAAAGTTTAATCAAGGTATGTTAAGAGATTTATCTTTTGGAGATATATATCTTTATACTATGAAAGAATTATATGGAGACTTTGCTGAATCAATAGAAAAAAGCAAAGAGGTTCTAAATATTACAGGTAGAGTATTGCCAGTAACATTAGATGAAGTAAAAATTTGTGCAGAACTTGATAATGGAATGATTGTAGAAGAAAAAGACAAAATTTCAGAAATTGTATATGATAAGGTAACTAAAATTAATAGAATGTATATAACTCCATCAAATTGCATACCAGCACCAGGAGTATTAGATGCTATAAAAAATGCAGATGCAATTATTATGGGTCCAGGAAGTTTATATACAAATGTTATACCAAATTTATTAGTGAAAAATGTATCTAGAACAATTAGAGAAAGTAAAGCAATAAAAATATATGTAAATAATATCATGACAGAATCAGGCCAAACAGATAATTATTCTATTTCAGACCATATACAAGCAATAATAGACCATGCAGGAGAAGGAATAATAGATTATTGTATATATGATACAGGAGAAGTTGTTCCAGAATTCATAAGAAGATATAATTTAGATGGACAAGATTTAGTAGAACAAGATGTAGAAAAATGTAAGGATAAAGGTGTTAAATTACTACAAAGGAATCTTTCAACTATTGAAGATAATAGTATAAGACATGAACCAAAAGCAGTAGCAGAAGCAATTATTCAAATTATATGTGATGATTTAAAATTTAGAGACAAACAAAGTGACCCAGAATATGTAATGTTAAATTCTAGATTAAAACAAGAAAAGAAAAGAAAGGAAAATGCAAAACCAATTTTCAAATTAAAAAATAAAAAACACGAAATGAAACATGAAAGAAAAGTAAGTAAATTTAGCGAAAAATATAAAGATAGAGTTGAATCAATAAAAACAAGTGATGAGCAGATAGAAAAAAACAGAATAAGGGCTAGAGACGAAGAACAATGGTAAAAACTTAGTTGTTGTTCAACCTATAATAGCGTGAGTGTAGTAATATATTTTATTTTTGTAATGAAGACCCGACAGCCCATTGAGGCGGGGGAATACCCGTGAGCTTGGAGGGCGTAATGAAAAAAATAAAATATATTACTACATGGAAGCGGATTGCAAAAGATATTAGTGGAGGAAGTACAAATGAAATATAGTAAAAAAGATATTAGTATAGAAAATGGATTAACAAAAGAATGGATTATAACAAATGGAATAGGTGGATATGCTTCTTCTACTATAATTGGTTGCAATATAAGAAAATATCATGGACTACTTATAGCACCTCTTACACCACCAGCAAGAAGATTTCTAATTCTTTCAAAAATAGATGAAAGCATAGAAATAGATGGAAAAAAGCATAATCTATATACTAATATGAGTACAAACTATATTTCTAAACGGATACAAATATCAAGAAACTTTTGAAAAAGATTATCTACCAACATTTTCATACAAGATAGAAGATACTTTAATAAATAAAACAATTTGTATGAAATACATGGAAAATACAGTATGTATATTATACAAAATTAAAAATGGAAAAAAGTATGCAAAATTAACATTAGCACCAATTATAAACTATAGAGATTTTCACCAAATGAGTACAGGGCGTATATACAACTTAAAACAAGAAATAAAGCAAAGAAAGGTAAAAGTTATTGTAGATAATAATAGTGAGACTCCAATATATATATATTCAAATTTAGGAAACTATATTGAACATAAAGATGATAGTTTTAATAATATGTTTTATATAGAAGAGGAAAAAAGAGGATTTTTTCCAGAAGAAAACCATTCAGTTTGTGGAAGATATGAAATAGAACTAGAACCAAATGAAGAAAAAGAAGTATGCATTATATGTTCTTTAGAGGAAAATATAGAAGAGATTGATATAAAAAAAGTAATTAATGATGAGGTTAAAAGAATAGATACACTTATAGAGGATTCAGGGTTAACTTTTAAAATTCAAGATAAGGAATTAATTAAAGACTATATAATAGCAGCAGACAATTTTGTAGTATATAGACCATCATTTCGTTTGCACACACTAATTGCAGGATATCATTGGTTCTTAGATTGGGGAAGAGATGCACTTATTTCTTTTGAAGGGTTATTATTAATACCAAATCGTTTTGACATTGCAAAAGAGATATTACTTACTTTTATAAAAAATATAAAATTTGGGCTAGTTCCAAATGGGTATTCAGGGTTTGATAATAGACCATTATATAATAGTGTTGATGCTTCACTTTTATTATTTGAACAAGTAAAGAAATATTTAAATTATACTAAAGATTATAAATTCATCCAAGAAAAAATATATGATGTGTTAAAAAACGTTATAGAATCATATATAAATGGAATTAACTTAGACGATAATAATATATACATAGATAAAGATAATTTAATAGTATCACGGAACACCTGATACACAAAATACATGGATGGATGCAAAATATGAAGGAATAGCAGTAACTCCAAGAAACGGAAAAGCAGTTGAAATTAATAGTATGTGGTATAATGCACTAAAAATAATGGAAGAACTAGCAAAAGAATTTGAAGGAAAGGAATATTCACGTAAATATGCAAGTTTAGCGAGTAAAACAAAAAAAGCATTTAACGAAAAATTTTATAATGAAAAAAAGAAATGTTTATATGATGTTATAGGAGATGGAAAAATAAGACCAAATCAATTATTTAGCATGTCTTTAACATATCCTGTACTTGATTTAAACTCTAATATTGCAGATGAAGTATTTGCTACAGTAACTATGAAATTGCTTAATAAATATGGATTAAAAACTTTAGCAAAAGGTGAAGAAAATTATACTGAAATTTATGATGGAAGTCCATTTAAAAGAGATATGAGTTATCATCAAGGTATTACTTGGCCGTGGTTACTTGGAATATATTATGATGCATATAAAAATAGAATTAAAGCTACAAAAGATAAGGCAAAAAAAGAAGAGTTACAACAAGGATTAAATGAGTTTATAAACAATGTTAAAAAGATATTTGGAAAAGATTTTTACCAAAGAGGAATGGTTGGAAGTATAAGTGAATTATACGATTCTAAATCTCCATTCCTACCAAAAGGAACAATGGCTCAAGGCTGGAGTGTTGCAGAAGTATTTAGGATTATGCTAGAAAAATAAAGGAAAGACCTTCCAGTCATTCTTTCTCGTGCCAGCTCACTTAAGTAAAGGGGACTTTTTAAGGGAAATTTATAGAAACTTTGAGCAATAAGAATAATGCTATGAGAACAAAAGGGGAATATAATGACAATTGAAGAATTAGAAAAAAGATTGAAGAATAATAATTTAGATAGTTTATACTTGTTATATGGTGAAGAAACTTTTTTATTAGAAAGCTGTTTAAAAAAGATAAAAAGTTTATTTGGGGAATTAGTAAGAGGGATAAACTATGTGGAAATTTATGATACTAATTTAGAAAGCCTAATAGCGGAAATAGAAACACCTGCATTTGGTTATGAAAAGAAGTTGATACTTGTTAAAAATGTAGGGCTTTTTAAAAGAGAAGTTAAGAAAAAAGGTGCAGATTTTGTAAATATACGAGATAAATTTATAGATTACTTAGAAAACAATAAAGATACAATAAAAGATACAGTTATATTAGTATTTATAGAAGAGAGTGTAGATAAAACAAAATTATTATCAGTTGTAGAAAGTTTAAATGCTTGTATTTGTAATTTTGAATATCAAAAGCTACCTAATATTATGGCAAGATTAAAAGCAATTTCTAAAGCATATGGAGTAGAAATTAGTGATGTAAATTTAAAATACTTTATTGAATGTGTTGGAACTAATATGCAAGATTTAATTAATGAGCTTAGAAAACAAATAGAATATGCGGGAAACGGTAATGAAATAACTAAAGAAAGCATAGAGTTACTTGCTACAAAGCAAATGGAAAGTGTAATATTTGATTTAACAGATAATTTAGGAAAGAAAAATATAAAACAAGCACGAGTAGTACTAAATAATCTTTTATATTCAAAAGAGCCAATTCAAAAGATACTAATTACATTATATAATCACTTTAAAAAACTATACATAACAAAACTTGCAATAGAGCAAAATAGAAATTTAGCAGAATGTATGAATTTAAAACCAAATCAAATATTTTTAGTAAATAAATATAAAACTCAAAGTGAATATTTTTCAAAAACAGAACTTAAAGAAATACTTGAAAAATTAATTGAATTAGATGTAGATTATAAAGTAGGAAAAATTGATTTAAATGTAGGATTAGATGCAATACTTTGCGTATATTGTTCAAAATAACATATTTCTATTTATATGTCAAATTTTTAAAACTATTCTTTTTAAAGCGTATGTATAAAAAATTTTTTTCTTCAAACAATAAAAAGAAAAAAGGAGAGATACTATGTATAATTTTAGAACTGATTTAGCTTTAGAGAGAAGAGATTTATATAAAAAAGCGAATGGACTTGAAGATGAAGTTGATGGAATAGAGATAGAAGAGGATAAGACGGATGAAAAAATACAAATTTCAAGAGTAAAAGTTTTAAATGAAAAAGGTGTAGAGGCAATTGGAAAACCAGTTGGAGATTATATTACAATAGATGTTCAAAAATTAAAAGTTGCAACTGATGAAGATATTCGGTAAATCTGCTCAAAGTTTATCTAAAGAATTAAGAAAATTGTTAGAAAAACATACAACCTCAAAAGATGAAATACTAGTAGTTGGACTTGGAAACTTATATGTTACACCAGACTCATTAGGACCAAAAGTAATTAATGAAATAGATGTAACAAGACATATTATAAACTATATGCCACAAGTATTACCTGAAAATACAAGACCTGTAAGTGCTATTTCACCAGGAGTTCTAGGAACAACAGGAATTGAAACTTTAGAGATAATTAAAGGAATTGTAGAAAATGTTCATCCAAAACTATTAATTGTAATAGATGCACTAGCATCAAGAAGTATTGAAAGAATTAGTAGTACAATACAACTTTCTGATACAGGAATAACGCCGGGAGCGGGAGTAGGGAACACAAGAAAAGATTTAAGCCAAGATACATTAGGAATACCAGTAATAGCACTTGGGATTCCAACAGTAGTAGAAGCGGCAACAATTGCAGCAGATAGCTTAGATTTATTCATAAAAAAAGTACAAGAACAAGCACAATCAAATGAATTCTTAAACAAATTACAAGAAGAAGATAAATATGAAATGATAAAAGAAGTGTTAGCACCAGAAGATTACAACTTCATAGTAACACCAAAAGAAATAGATGATTTAATAGAAAATATGAAAGATATAGTAGCAAGAGGAATTAACTTTGCAGTACAAGAATAAGGGAATAAAGAGAAAGATTTGTTGCAATTTCATTGCAACAAATCTTTCTCTTTATTCTTTTACACAAACAACAAATTAAACAAATACAAAAGTATTAAATGAACAGGGTAGAAGCCATATAATAAATATTTGGTATTTGGTCCTTTTTTACCATTGTATAAATTTATAAATACCAAAGGTAAAATAGTACATAAACATAGTACGAAATAAGGAAGATAGAAATTATATCTAATAAATAATGGTACATATTTTAATAAGCAAAGTGCTATAAAAGATAAATTCATAAGTAGTTTTTTTTCTTTAAATATGTGAAAAATAAATATTGCAAATACTCCAAAATATCCATAATCCATATGTAATGTGTCAGCAGTTAGTCCAAGACAAGCAACTAATAATAGTCCTACATATTTATTTTTACATTGTTCATAACCAATTATTGCAACAAGGCCTGTAAATAAGGTGAAAAATATATTTAAGCTAAAACCAGTAGAAAATATAGAAGTAAAAAACATAAAAGGTGCTTGTGAAGCTATTGCAAATAAAAATAGTCTCATTAAATAATTTTTCTTACTACTAGTATGAAAATATCCTTCACTAATACCAAAAGCAAAAATAGGAAAAGCAAGCCTGCCAATATAATTAAGTGGTGAAAACTTACCATATAAAGCATAACCTAAATGGTCTATAAACATAGTAATTATTGCTATGATTTTTAAAACAAAATTTGACATTTTAACTCCTTTTTAGAAGTTGGAAGTTAGATTGTTACAGCTCAACATATAATTATAAAATTCGCTCAATCTTACTGGATGTAGGACGGTAGTATAATTTCTAACCTCCAACTTCTAACTTCTAACTTCTAATCTCTAGTAATATTAGTTTCTCGTTCTTCGTTATATCTATCAACAAAATACAAAGGACGCCCTTTAGTTTCATAAAATGCTCGTCCAAGGTATTCACCAATTACACCTAAGAATATTAGTTGTAAACCACCTAAAAATAGAATTACAACCATAGTTGAAGCATAACCTGGAACATCAATTCCATTAAATATAGCTTTAAATATAATAACTAACATATATATAAATCCTGCAAGTGAAACTAGTATTCCAAATATTGCAGCCCATCTAAGTGGAGCAGTAGTAAATGATGTTAATCCATCAATTGAAAGATTTATAAGTTTTCCATAATTCCATTTAGTATTTCCTGCTGCACGAGGATCTCTATCATATAAAATTTCCTTTTTATTATATCCAATAAAGCTAAATAGTCCTTTTGTATAACGTTCAGATTCACGAATAGATTTTAAAGCTTCTACACAACGTCTATCAAGTAATCTAAAATCGCCAGTATCTTTTTGAATTTCTATATTTGTAACACTTTGAAGAGTTTTGTAATACATTTTAGAGGTGAACTTCTTCATAAAAGTTTCACCTTTTCTAGATTTCCTTTTTGCATAAACATCATCATAACCTTCTTCCCAGTATTTAAGCATTTCTGGAATAAGTTCAGGTGGGTCTTGAAGGTCAGCATCAATTATAATAACACAATCACCTTTAGAATAATCAAGACCTGCAATCATAGCAGTTTCTTTTCCATAATTTCTTGAAAGATTTAAATAGCAAACTCTATTATCATTTTTTCTTAACTCTTGTATAATTTTTAAAGTATCATCTTTACTTCCATCATTAACAAATAAGACCTCAAAATCATATGCAGATTGTGAATTTATAAGTTTTTTTAATCTATCATACAACAAATGCAATACTTCTTGTTCATTATATGCTGGAACAAGAATAGTAACTAATTTTTTCTCATTTTCCATAAAAAAACCTCCATTTTGAATTATTATATATCATAATTCGCATGGAGTAAACTGTTTTTTTGGAAAATTATTATTGTAATGCAATTTATTCAAAATATTTTATAAATATAAATGTAGGGGTCGACGCCCTCGTCGCCCCAAAAAATATATACTTTAAGTATGTTTCGTTACAACATTATTTGTCATTCTATAAACCCTACATATGTCACAATCATTACAAATACATACTCTGTTTTCAAAAATCAATTTAAGAGTATTAATAAATTCATCTTCATAATTATCTACTAAATGAATATTCAACTTTTCTGGTAGTAAATTAAGCAAAGTATTCAAACAATAATCATTTGAAGAAAATGAAATGTCTGAAAGATATTTAGCATCAAATATGTGGTCTTCAGTGGAAATAATATTTTTATTATCATCTATTAATATAGATTCTTTATTTACATAGATGAGATGTAAAACGTTAGTAGAACTTTCTTTAGAGTTTACATATAAGTGTAAAAGATTTATAAATTCAAAATATTCTTTTTCTATTAAGAAATTACTTACACATATATCAACATTGTAATCTAAAATTTCCATATAATCTTTTAATCTAAAATTAATAAATCCATTTAAAACAATAGAATGATGCTCTAATAAGTAAGAGTATAGGGCATTATAAATAGAATCATATTTTTCATTATATACACTTTCATCAAAATTAAATAAATTCATACAATTATCTAATATTTGCTTTGCTTCTATATCATTAAAATAAAAGTAATTGTAAGAAATAATTTTCTTTGTTAGCTTCTTTTCATAAAAAAATAATATGCATTTAGTAAGTTCATTACATAATATTTTATAAAAATCATCTATATTATTACCTAAATAATGAATAATAACATTGTCATAAATTTTAAAGCTATTGCTTGATAAATAGGTAGAGTCCAAATTTATGTTAGAAAAATCTTTTAGTAGATAATCTATAATATGTTTATTATTGCTCTTAATGCATATAGATTTCATATAAAAAAATCTCCTTTCACACTTTAAAAATAGTATCTACCAAAAAAATTTAGATATACATTATTTTATGCAATATCCATTATTTTGGAAACTTGTTTAAAGTATGAAAAAAGAGAAGTTAGTAATTTTATATATTTAATTAGTATTTACCGCTTCTATGAAGTAATATATTTGTTTGTAAAGATTTCGACACTTGTCTAGCCTTCGTATATTCCACGTGCTACACTTTTAAAAACAAATATATTACTTCATTCACACTAGTATGGATACATAAATAAAATGGTAAAATTTATTTATAAATCATATAATCAATGTTTGGGAAAATTTTATCAATCTTACTAATATCTTTTAAAAATTCTTCATCAATATTATTTTCTTTTAACATATAATACAATTTTGTAAAACGTCCTATATGGTCTTTTATTCGTTTTTTTGCGTAATCAACCATTGTTCCATTTGTTATAATAAATAGCCAGTCACTACTTTGTGCAAGCAATAATTCTCTTGCACATTGGTTTAAGGCGAGTTTTCTTAGTTTATTTTTTTCGTTAGGGAATAGATTTGCAAGCTCAACCATTCTGTCACCTGCTGTATGTAAATGCCTATGTACATAGTCGTTTGTTTGGTTTAGCCATACTTCACTATAGCCATTTGCACCCCAACTTGAACGGCAAGGGGTAGATTCTTGAATTTCTGGGTATTTATCGATGTATTCGCTAGGTGTTATTAATTCAAAATCACATTTATCATAATATATTTTTTTTAATAATAGATATAACCAATCTGGACCTTCATACCACCAATGGCCATAAAGTTCAGCATCATAGGGGCATAGTATAATAGGTGGAAGATGCATATGTTGTGCAAGATGAGTAATTTGGGATTGTCTTGAATCGAAGAAATGACCTGCTTGTTTTTCTACTGAATCCATTGCCCAAGTGGGGTTATAGTAATCTTTGTTTTCAGTATCACCAGTAATTCTATAATATTTGATTCCAGTGTGAACTCGAACACCATTATGTGCTATATATGGTTTAATATAATCATAATCAGCATCATATCCAATATCACGATAAAATTCACGATAATTATAATCACCAGGATATCCATTTATAGAACTCCATACTTGTCTTGAAGATTCAATATCACGTCCAAAAGCTACAACATCATTAGGTGTAACAATTGGAGCATATGTACCATAAACAGGAGTAGGGTCAGCATATAAAATACCATGAGATTCTGTTATAATGTACTCAATACCAAATTCTTTTAGATAGTTATCAACTTCAGGAATATAACCACATTCAGGAAGCCATATACCACGAGGTTTTTTGCCAAAATATTTTTTGTAAGTTTGTACACCGTACAGCAATTTGAGCACGAACAGTTTTCTCATTTACATATAAGATAGGAAAGTATCCATGAGTTGCTCCACAAGTTATAATTTCTAGAACACCAATATCTTGGAAATGTTTAAAACCATCTATTAGGTTACAATTATATACATTTTTAAAAATGTGTAAATCAGAAGTATATCTATCTAAGTAATATTTGGACAAAGAATTAAGTCTTTCGTCATCTGCGGTTCTAATTATTTCTTTTTTTGAAAGTTCAATATGTTTTTTTAAGTATTTAATATATCTTCTTTGCAACATTTTATTATCTAACATAGAAAGAAGAGGGGGAGTAAGTGACATAGTAATTCTAAAATCAACTTTCTCTTCCTCTAATTTTTTAAAATTAGTTAATAATGGTATATATGTTTCAGATATGGCTTCATAAAGCCATTCTTCTTCTAAATAATCTTCGCTTTCAGGGTGGTGCACAAAAGGCAAATGTGCATGTAAGACAAAACTTACATATCCTTTTTTTGAATTCATTTTTTTCTCCTTTGTATAATACTGTTTTTAGTATTACTATTTTGCAATACGTTTCCGTGTAGAAATATATTTATTTTGAAAAGTTCCGACACTCGTCCAGCCTTTGAAGATTCCACGTACTCCACTTTTAAAAATAAATATATTACTACATTCACACTAATTTGTTATTATAGTGTGAAATTTATTTAAAACTAGAAGAAGACATTGAAGAGGGATTTGTTAAATCTGTTCCAGTTATTTCTCCAAATAGGTTATCTTTATAAATAGTTTTGTATAAATCATAGATATTATATATTTCTTGCATATTTTTATAATTTGAAAGAGAGCTAAAATCTCTTTTTGTAGTATTTCCATTTTTTAAGTTTTTGTATGTAACACTTGGATTAAACTTTTCAAATAGAATGTGATTGTTTGGAGAGTTCATTTCATTTGAAGAAGATATATAAATATATTCTTCTTTAATTGTAGAGGTGTGAGCAAAAGGGCGTCTTCCTAATTCAATCTCGTATTTACAGTTAGCATCATTAACATGTAAATACCAACTGTTTGCAAAATCATTTATTTCAATTTCAAAAGAATAATTCATAGTTTCATTATGAATTATTAAAACAGGTTTTGTTCCGCTAAAGAAATCATCTCCATAGTGTTCTTCAAATAATTTTCTATCAGTATCTGCAATATCCCAATATACAAATAACATGTTAGGGGTTTGAGCAAGTATTTTTACAATAGTTTGGTTATATCTTAAAGGTAAATCATAGTATTCGACATTCTTTGAAGTAGTACCAGAAGGCTTAGTGTTTGTGGATTTAGACAAACCATCTTTTTTTGCTACTGCTTTGGTATTAGTATTTTTAGCACTTTTTGAGTCAGCTGTAGTAGTTGTATTTTTAGTGCTTTTTGTAGCAGTTTTTGTAGCACTTGTAGTAGCTTTAGTATCAGTGATTTTAGTACTTTTTGCAGTGGATTTTGAAGCTACTTTAGTAGTGGACTGTTTTGTATTTATAGATTTTTTTTCTACAGTTTTTTTAGTAGTAGCTTTCTTTACGGTATTAGTAGGATTTTTTGCAGTACTAGTAACTTTTTTTGTGGATTTTTTAGTGCTTTCTACTGGTATTTCTTCTAGTTCTTTTGTTTTTCTTGGCATTATTTTTCCTCCTTGGTACAATGTAAAAATTTATATATAAATACTATATCAAATATTAAATAAATTCAAGTAAAAATGCGAATAAATGTAAAAAAATCGCTAATTTCTACTATGTACTATAGTAGAAATTAGCATGAGAGTGTAAAATATTTATATCAAACCATATTGTTTCATAGCTTTTTCTAACATATCTTTATTAGCACTAGACATTTCGACAAGAGGTAATCTTGGTATACCATAATCATATCCCATTATATTTAAAGCAGCTTTTACAGGAATAGGATTTACTTCACAAAATAGTGCTTTTATTAATTCAATACTTTCTAATTGCACTTTTATTGCCTCTTCTAAATTTCCATTAAAATAATTACTAATCATATTTGTAAATTTTCTTGGTGCAATATTTGAAATTACAGAAATAATACCTTTTCCACCAAGAGATAAAACAGGGAGAACTTGGTCGTCATTTCCACTATAGATATGTAAATTATTTCCACAAAGTGCTGCTATTTCTGCTACTTGTGATAAGTTTCCACTTGCTTCTTTAATAGCAACAATATTGTCTATCTTAGATAATTCTAAACAAGTTTTAGGTGTGACATTTATACCAGTTCTACTAGGTACGCTATATACAATAATAGGTAACTTAGTAGAGTTCGCAATAGCCTCATAGTGTTTAATAAGTCCGTTTTTCAGTAGTTTTATTGTAATAAGGAGTAACTACTAATGCTCCATCAGCCCCAATAGATTCAGCATATTTAGTAAGTTCTATTGCAGTACTAGTACAATTACTTCCTGTTCCTAATATAACAGGAACTCTATTTGCTACTTTTTTTATAGCAAATTCCATAGTTTCTTTTCTTTCTGTTTCTGTCATAGTTGCAGATTCTCCAGTAGTTCCACAAACCACCAAAGCATCAATACCTTCTGCAATTTGAAAATCAATCAACTTTCCAAATTCATCAAAATTAACTCCTGTATCCCTAAAAGGAGTAGCGATTGCAGTAGCACAACCTTTAAATAATAATTTTTTCATAAAATTCAGCTCCTAAGAACTTTTGTAGCACAGAATTTATAATTATAAATTTTGTTAGATACATTATATGTTAAAAATGAAAAAAAGAGAATAGGTATTTTAAAATAAAAAAATAATACTTTTTTTAATAATTTCTTGCATAAGATAAATACTTATTATAGAATATACATATAATACGAAAAGAAAAGGAGATAAAAATATATGTCAAGTATCAAAGTGGATTTTAGTAATACAAATATAAAGTTAGAAGATATTATGGAATATGAAAATGAGATAAAAAACATACATAAATCTTTACATGAAAAAGCAAGTGATGAAAAGGAATTTCTAGGATGGCTTGAATTACCTACAAATTATGATAAAGAAGAATTTGCAAGAATAAAAAAAGCTGCGGAAAAAATAAAGAAGGATTCTAATATACTTTTATGTGTTGGTATAGGTGGGTCTTATTTAGGAGCAAGAGCAGTAATTGATGCCTTAACACATACATTTTATAATTACGATAAAAGAAATACACCACAAATTTTATATGCAGGAAATAATTTAAGTCCAAATTATATAAATGATTTAATAGATATAATTGGTGATAGAGATATATCAATTAATGTTATATCAAAATCTGGAACAACTACAGAACCTGCAATTGCATTTAGAATTTTCAGAGAATTTATAGAAAACAAATATGGCGTAGAAGAAGCAAGAAAAAGAATTTACTGTACTACTGATAAGGAAAAAGGAGCATTAAAAAAACTGGCTGTTGAAGAAGGATATGAATGTTTTGTAATACCAGATAATGTTGGGGGTAGATATTCTGTACTTACAGCAGTAGGGTTATTACCTATAGCAGTAGCAGGAGTTGATATTGATAAATTAATGCTTGGAGCAAAAATTGCTCAGGATAAATATGTAGATAATAATTTAAAATATAATGAATGTTATAAATATGCAGTTGTAAGAAATATACTATATAAAAATCAAAAAGATATAGAAATATTAGTAAATTATGAACCTAAAATGCATTATTTTACAGAATGGTGGAAACAACTATATGGAGAAAGTGAAGGAAAAGATTTAAAAGGAATTTTCCCAGCTGGAGTAGATTTTACAACAGATTTACATTCAATGGGTCAATATATTCAAGAACGGAAGACGTAATTTATTTGAAACAGTAGTTAATATAGAAAATCCAAATAGTGACATTACAATAAAAGCAGATGAAGATAACCTAGATGGAATGAATTTTGTTGCAGGAAAGAGTTTAGATTTTGTAAATAAAAAAGCAATGGAAGGAACAATAGAGGCACATGTATCAGGAGGGGTTCCAAATATTGTTATAACAATTCAAAAATTAAATGAAGAATCAATTGGTGAATTAATATACTTCTTTGAACTAGCTTGTGCAGTATCTGGTAATATTTTAGGGGTTAATCCATTTAATCAACCAGGAGTAGAAGAATATAAGAAAAATATGTTTAGATTACTTGGAAAGCCAGGATATGAGAAAAATAGAAAGAAGGAAACTATATGAAAATATATGATAAAGAAATGTACCAAAAAGAACAATGGATAAAAAGCGTTCTTTTGGTAGTAGGGGTTTTTGTATTAGGGTTTATTATAGGATACTTTGTTCATAGCTTTGAAAAACAAGAAGAAATTAATACACTAGAACAAAATGTATATAAATTACAAAAACAAGTAGATACTATGTAAAAAAGTATTGACAAAATGTTTAAAAGATTGTAATATTATTTATAGATATAAAAAACATTTGAGCAAGACAAAGTAGGATAGTGTTACTAAAAGAGAGTAATGGTCCTAGGCTGAAAACCATTATAAGAAAACATATCTCGAAAAACTACCTTGCAAAGTTTCTAGAAAAACTAGACGTTGATTACGTTATAATCACAAATTAAGTAAAAAAATAGGGTGGAACCGTGTAATAGCACCCCTACAAGCAAATAACTTGTAGGGGTGTTTTTATATAATAAGAAAGTTCTATTCTTAATTAGTAGGGGCGATTTTGAACACCTGTAATATTAACATAAGAATTAAAATATTTAAAAGTGAATAGTACAAAAATTGCTTCACAAATTTTAGGAGGTATATATATGATAAAAATTACTTTAAAAGATGGTTCTATTAAAGAGGTAGAAAAAGGGATTTCTGTAATAGAACTTGCGAGTGAAATTAGCGAAGGGCTAGCTAGAGTTGCAACAGTTGCAGAAGTAAATGGAGAAGTAAAAGACTTAAGATATGTTTTAGAGGAAGATGCAAGTGTTAATATACTTACATTTGATAGTGATTTAAACGGAAAAAAAGCATATTGGCATACAACATCACACATAATGGCACAAGCTGTAAAAAGATTATTTCCAGAGGTAAAGCTTGCAATAGGACCATCAATTGATGAGGGATTTTATTATGATTTTGATGTAGAAAAACCTTTTACAGATGAAGATAAAGAGAAGATAGAAGAAGAAATGAAAAAAATAATAAAAAAAGATTTAGCAATAGAAAGGTTTTCACTGCCAAGAGAAGAAGCAATAGCTTTAATGAAGAAAATGGGAGAAAACTATAAAGTAGAATTAATAGAAGATTTACCTGAAGGCGAAGAAATATCTTTTTATAAACAAGGAGAATTTACAGACCTTTGTGCAGGACCACATTTAATGAGTACTGGAAAAGTAAAAGCTATTAAAATACTTTCATCTTCTAGTGCATATTGGAGAGGTAGCGAAAAAAATAAGATGTTACAAAGAATTTATGCTATTTCATTTCCAAAAGCAAGTAGCTTAGAAGAACATTTAAAACTATTAGAAGAAGCAAGGGAAAGAGACCACAGAAAAATAGGAAAAGAATTAGACTTATTTATGACTCACCAATTAGTTGGTTCAGGGTTACCGATGTATCTTCCAAAAGGAGCAACAATAAGAAGAATATTGGAAAGATATATTCAAGATAAAGAGGTTAAAATGGGGTATAACCACGTATATACACCATCACTTGCAAATGTGGAATTATATAAAACAAGTCGGACATTGGGACCATTATAAAGAAGATATGTTTCCAGTTATGAAAATGGAAAATGAAGAAATGGTATTAAGGCCAATGAACTGTCCACATCATATGTTAATATATAAAAGTAAAATGCATTCTTATAGAGATTTACCAATTAGAATTGGTGAACTTGCACACGATTTTAGATATGAAGCAAGTGGAAATGTTTGTGGACTTGAAAGAGTTCGTGAAATGTGCCAAAATGATGCACACCTTTTTGTAAGACCAGACCAAATAAAAGAAGAATTTAAGAAAGTTGTAGAGCTAATACTTTCAGTTTACAAAGATTTTGGATTTAAAGATTACACATTTAGACTATCTTTAAGAGATAAAAATGATAAAGAAAAATATTTTGATGATGATGAAATGTGGAATTTAGCAGAAAGCCAACTTCGTGATATTTTAACTGAATTAAACTTAAACTTCTATGAAGCAGAAGGAGAAGCGGCATTCTATGGACCAAAATTAGATGTACAAATAAAAACGGCATTAGGACATGATGTTACAATATCTACATGTCAATTAGATTTCTTATTACCAAGAAGATTTGAACTTGACTATATAGGGGAAGATGGAAAAGAGCATACACCAGTTGTTATCCATAGAGCAATACTTGGAACATTTGATAGATTTTTATCATTCTTAATAGAAGAAACAAAAGGAGCATTTCCAATTTGGCTTGCACCAATACAAGTTAAAATATTACCAATTACTGATGCACATTTAGACTATGCAAACAAAGTAAAAGAAGAATTAGAAAAAATAGGTGCAAGAGTAGAAGTAGATTCTAGAAATGAAAAAATTGGATATAAAATACGTGAAGCACAACTTGAAAAGGTTCCATATATGCTAGTAGTAGGGCAAAAGGAAATAGAGAATAATGAAGTAGGAGTTCGTTCAAGAACTGATGGAGATGTGGGAGCTATTGGTCTACAAGAGTTTGTAAATAAAGTGATTGAAGAAATAAAGAATTATACAAAATAGATAAAAACGAAGATAGTTAATAATAGAAATAATAAAATGTAGGTGTTGTAAACGAGCAACACCTACATTAAAAAAATATTAGAAAAATTTAAATAAAAAATGACTGTATAAGTATTGACAAAAATGAAATAAATTATTATAATAACTATCATAGAAAAATGCAGGTGTAGTTCAATGGTAGAATTCCAGCCTTCCAAGCTGGCTATGCGGGTTCGATTCCCGCTACCTGCTCCAACAGGCACCACTTGAGAAAGATATCTCAATCTGGTGCTGTTTTAAACTGCGGGTATAATTTAGTGGTAGAATGTCATGCTTCCGACCTGATAGCGCGAGTTCGATTCTCGCTACCCGCTCCATTAAGTAAAATCGTCGCACCAGACGAAAACATTGATAAATCAACTGTAAAGGTTGATTTTTTTTGTCGCCTTTATCTTGAAAAAGAAAGGATGGTGTGGTATGATTAGCATTGTAAAGAAGAAAAACAAGATAAAAAGAGAATTGCTCTCTAAAATTGAATGGGCTTGCAGTTTGAATGCTATAAAACTTGAACACGAAATGATATTTGAAGGTTGTTTAAGAATTATAGAACATACAAACTTAGCGTATGTAGAACCACATAGAGTAATTATTAAAGATAAATTATTTTTATTCTTTAATGAATGTGATTACTTTTATGTGGGAGATTTAAGGTATAAATACCATTTATCTCAATTAAAAGACTACATAGAAAGGCTACTTTAATTTTAGAGTTTTTTTGTGCCTTTCCATTCAAGAGTGAAAGGAGAGTTTTATAAAATGAACAATGAAAGAAAAATTGCAGGAATTTATATTCGTGTAAGTACAGAGGATCAAGTAAGAGAACGGATTTAGTTTAGCAGAACAAAAAGAAAAGTTATTACAACTTTGCAAATTTAAAGAATATGAAGTATTTAGAGTTTATGAAGACGCTGGAATAAGTGCAAAAGGTATGAAAAATAGACCAGCATTTCAAGAAATGTTAGCAGATATGAAACAAGGAAAAATCAATTACATTGTAGCTTATAAGCTAGACAGAGTTACTCGTTCAGTTCGTGATTTAGAGGAACTTATAGCACAATTAGAAATGTATAACACATATTTGGTATGTGATAAAGATGACGTCAATACTTCAACAGCTAATGGAAGATTTTTCGTGCGTATGCTAACAGTATTGTCACAATTAGAAATTGAAATAGTTAGTGAAAGAACAAAGTTCGGTTTAAATGGTGCTATTAAGTCTGGACATTTACCTGGAATTGTACCACTAGGCTATAAAAAAGATAATAATAAAAAAACTGTAATTGATGAAACTACAAAAGATGTAGTAATTAGAATATTTAATATGTATTTAGAGGGAAAAAGCTATCATCAAATAAGTAATACTTTGAACAAAGAAAAGGTATTATCACCAAAACATTGGAGAGATACAACAATAATGAAAATAATAGACAATAAAGTCTATATAGGAGATTATGAAAAAGGAAAATCAAATAATAAAGATACTCTAGTTTATATGAATGTAGTAGAGCCAATAATTAGCCGTGCTATGTGGGAAGAAGCACAACATCAAAAAGAAAAAAATCAAAGAAGTTATGCAAGAGATAGAGTTTATATATTTTTTCAAAAACTAAAATGCCCCAAATGTAATAGAATAATGAAATGTAAAGGCTCTGGAGGTACAAAGAAAAAATATATGTACTATACTTGTGAGCATTGCAAGACATATTACAGAGAAGATAAAATCGAAGAATGTTTGCAAAGATTTATTCTCGAGTTAGTGGAATATGATATGGCAGTTAAGAAATATTTTTTACCAATACTAGCTGATAAAAAAGAAACAAAAACAGAAAAGTTAGACCAAGAAATCGACACATTACAGAAACAAAAAGAAAGAATAAAAAAGGCTTATGTAAGTGGTATAGTTGAAATGGAAGACTTTTCAGAAGACTACAAAATCATTGAAGAAAAAATAAACATCTTAGAAACAAAAAAATATGAAAAACTTAATACAAATAATTTATCATTTACACCACAACAGCTAATGGCTGATAGAGATATTGAAAGAGAAGAACTAATAAAAGATAATAAATTAACTGAAACTTTAAAACAAGAGTGGAACAAAAAATCGAAAGAAGAAAAGCAAGAATTTATATCAAAATTTATTGAATCAATGACATTATTAAAGAACAAAAACGGAGAATTTTATATAGATAAAATAAATTTTAGAAGTAGCTATATTGAACAATTAACAAGATTTTTTGCTTTAGGAATAGCAGATGTTTTTGTACCTATTGAAGTGAACGAAGAAGAAAAAGAAATTAGGACAAGTGTTAATATAAATCAAGAACAATTAGACGATTATATTGCAAGACTAAATCAAGAATTTGAAATAGAATTTTATGAATTATTTTCAAAAAATGTAAACGAAAACGAAGAAGAAATTGAGTTGAAATTGAACAAAGAAAAACAAAAGTTAATTAGATTAGTTGCTGTAAAAGATAACAAAACTTTTTCAAAATCAAAGAAAGAAAATTATAAAATTGGAGCAGTAATTAGTAATCAAAAATGAAAAAGTAGAAGAAAAATTCAATATAAATATAATTTTTGTACTCCTATATATTTCCTAACAAGCACTGAATTTTTCCTCCCTAGTCAAAATTCGGATTTTGGGACTAAGTCCCAAGCCCTTTATAGAATAATTTGTAACTATTTTGTAAATTTAATGAAAAAATGGAAAAATTATGATATACTTAAATTCGTCAGACAGTGTCTGACGAATTTGAAAGGATGATAAATTATGGACAATATGTTAACAAATGGAATTGATGAAAATTTTTACAATAATATAAGAAATACTATATTAAAAGCAAGAATAAATATATATAAAAATATAAATTTTGAAATGGTAAAATCTGCTTGGGATGTTGGCAGACAAATTATAGAAGAAGAACAAAAAGGAAAACACAGAGCAGACTATGGCAAACAAATTCTGAAGCAATTATCTGAACGATTGACAAAAGAATTTGGAAAAGGTTATTCTCAAACTAATCTCAAAAATATGAAAATTTTTTATACAATGTTTCAAAATTGTCAGACACTTTCTGACGAATTGAGTTGGAGTCACTATATTGAATTATCAAAAATAAAAGATGAAACTATGAGAAAATTTTATTATAATGAGTGTATCAATTCAAGATGGTCTGTAAGAGAGTTAGATAGACAAAAAGCATCTTTGTTATTTGAAAGATTAACACTTAGTAAAGAAAAAGATGAAGTTTTAAAAATCGCAAATAAAGGACACGAAATAATAAAACCAGATGATTTGGTAAAAGATCCAACAGTATTAGAATTTTTAGGGTTAAAAGAAAATAAAAGATATTTAGAGAAAGATTTAGAAAATGCTCTAATAGAACATCTTCAAGAGTTTTTATTGGAATTAGGTAAAGGATTTTCTTTTGTAGCAAGACAACAAAGAATAAATTTAGGTGGAGAAAACTTTTATATAGATTTGGTATTTTATAATAGATTAGCAAAATGTTTTGTATTAATAGATTTGAAAACTGGAAGATTAACTCACCAAGATGTTGGACAAATGCAAATGTATGTAAATTATTATAAAAGAACTCAAATGGTAGAAGGAGAAAATGAGCCTATTGGAATATTGTTGTGTTCTGAGAAAAATGATGTTGTAGTAGAATTTACATTACCAGAAGGCAATAAAAATATATTTACATCAAAATATCAATTATACTTGCCAACAGTAGAAGAATTAAAGCAAACTATTGAAGAAGAAAAGAAACAAATTGAAACTAATACAATTATAAATAAAAATGACAAATCGACTGATTTTTGATTATAAAAAATTGTAAATTGAAATTAAATATAATAAAATAGTCTTATATAATATAAAATTAAGGAGGTAAAATATGATAACTGATAGCTTTGATAATAATTCTAAGGCAATAATAAATCCTTGTCAAAAAGAAAATGCCCCAGTAGTAGATGCGTGCATTGTAACATTTTCTAATATTATTGAGAAATTTGTATTAGAAAATTATAAATGTAAACAGATTGCTCAATTTAAGTTTGTTACAGGAATTACACCAATTTATCAAATAAATTATAAAGGGAAAAAATTTGCATTTTATAAGACTTATGTAGGAGCTCCTGCATGTGTTGGGACAATAGAAGATACTATATCCGAAATAAAAACTAATAAATATATTGTTTTTGGTGGTTGTGGCTGTCTAAACAAAGAAATTTCTCATGGAAAAGTTATTATTCCTACAGAAGCTTACCGTGATGAAGGTACATCATATCATTATGCAGTTGCTTCAGACTGTATAGAAGTAAGAAATGCTAATATAGTTGCTAAATTTATGAAAGAAAATGAGATACCCTATGTTAAAGGAAAAACTTGGACAACGGATTCTTTTTATAGAGAAACAATTAATAATTTTGAAAAACATAAATTAGATGGTTGTATTTCTGTGGAAATGGAATGTGCAGGGATTCAAGCAATGTGCAATTTTAGAAATCTAGATTTTTATACTTTTTTTACAAGTGGCGATTTACTAGATGCACCAAAATGGGATGAAAGACATAAAAATGGCGAAATTAAAGGAACTCAACATGACTCTGGACATTTCGATATTGCACTAGAACTTGCTAATTATGTAACAAATTAAGATATATTTAAAAATAAAATATATACAGAGGTTATGTTATATGTTAAAATATATATACAGTTGATTAGTCAATTATTTTTTTGAGCAAAATGTGGGAGGAACACTATGAAAACTAGGCATATTTTTCGCAAACAACCTCCTAAAACGCTCCAACGACGTATCTGTTCGAACTTTTTATAGAACAGATAGAGATACGAAAATCAATCAGAAAATAAAATCTGGTTGATTTTTTTGTTGTTTAAAAACAATATAAAAATCATCCAAGAAAGGATGGTTTTTGAAATGAAGATAATTAAACAAGAATTAGAATTTGAGGAATGTCTAAAACAAAGGCTAGAATTTATATGTGAGTTTTCAAAAGTTACTCCTACTTTTATCAATGGTAGTATTAGAAAATTAGAGAGAACTAATCTTACATATATTGAACCACATAGAGTGATAATTAAAAACATTACTTTTTTAGTTTTCAATTATTCCAATGATGTGTATATCACTAACTTGACTAAAAAGATTAAATTATCAGAGTTAGAAGAATATTTGAAAAATATATAATTTGAAATATTTGACATTTCTTAAAATCGTAGTATAATATAATCAATAAATTAAGTATAGCTGTTCGTGAAGAACTATACTATTATGAGTACTTTGAAAAAATTATATTATATTGCAATTATTGTATTTTAGTTTATAATAAATGGATTTAAGAGATGTCAGTAGTACTCGTGTACTTTGATGTCTCTTTTTGTTTTATAAGGAGGTTTGAAGATTGAACGAAGAAAAGAAACAATGTGGACTATATATGAGAGTGTCAACAGATGAACAAGCAAGAGAACGGATTTAGTTTGCCAGAGCAAAAAGAAAGACTAGAAACTTTTTGTAAATTCAAAGGTTATGAAATAGTAGATTATTATGAGGATGCTGGAATAAGTGCCAAAACGGGTAATCATAGACCAGATTTTGAAAGATTAAAAAATGATATTAAAGCTAAGAAGATAAATACTATTGTTGCTTTAAAGCTAGATAGAATAACAAGAAGTATTTATGACTGGGAAAATTTAATGACTTTTTTAGACGAAAACAATGCCTATTTAGACTGTGTAAATGATGAAATAAATACTACAAGTGCAAATGGTAAAATGATTTCAAGACTTTTAATGAGTGTAAGTCAAAATGAAATTGAAAGAACTAGCGAAAGAACTAAAATAGGTTTAGCAGGTGCAATAAAAAGTGGACATATTCCACATCAAGCTCCATTAGGCTATAAACACGAAGATAAAAGATTGGTAATAGATTATTCTACTAAAGATATTGTAGTTAGAATATTTGACTTATATTATAATGGCTATTCTTATCAGAAAATAAGCAATCTATTCAACAAAGAAAAAGTATTAGGAAGAGATAATTGGAGAGATTCAACCATTGTTACTATTCTTGAAAATGAAATATACAAAGGCGATTTTGTTCACGGAAAAAGAACAAAGCAACCAACTTATTATGAAGATGTGGTAGAGCCTATTATCTCAAAAGAAATGTGGGCAGATTGTCAAGTACAGAAAAAGAAAAATTCAAGAAGTTTTCAAAGAACATTGATTTATTTATATTTACAGAAACTTAAGTGTCCTAAATGTAATCGTATTTTAGGTGGTAAAGCTACTACAAAGAAAAGTGGAAAGTCTTACTTCTACTACTATTGTAATGATTGCAAAATTGAATTTAAAGAAAAGATTATAAACGATTATTTCAATCAGTTCATTAGTGAATTAGTAGAATACGACTCTGTTGTAAATCAATTCTTCTTGCCTATGATAAAGCAAAAATTTGATGAGC
>CAOKRC010000027.1 GCA_948471035.1 uncultured Clostridium sp. | reverse complement strand
TTTTCAACTTTTACTTTGCAATTATATTTTATATTATTTAATTTTGCTGTTATAGTAACTGTTCCTGCTTTTATCCCTGTTACTTTTCCATTTTTATCTACGGTTGCTACTTTTTTATTACTTGTACTCCAAACAGGATTTTTAGTAGTATTAATAAGTTTTAATGTAAATGTTTTTGTAACAACTATTGTAGTTTTATCAGCATTTAATTTTATTTCTTTTTTCTCGTCTTTTATTTCTTGATTTTCTGGTGGCAATACCTCTTCTACATTACTTCCACCTGATACTATTTCATCTTCTACTATTGGGTTATTTTCATTATTCTCTGCAAAAGAATACTCTGTAAAAATTACACAAAATAATACAAATAATACTAAAATTCTTTTTTTCATACCTTTACTCTCTTTCATTTTCTATAATCTAATTAATTATAACAAATGAAAATTATTATATCAATAGTATATTTTTCATTTTATAATGGAAAAAATAGACTTAAAGTTATAAATTTAAGTCTATTTTTTATTTTTATTTATTTTCATTTACTTCTAAAGCTGAATAGTTATCTTGAAGTAAAATTTCATTATATACTTGTAATAATTTATTAGTTTTTTCATATTTCATACAATCTTCATTAAGAATATTAAAAAACTTTATATATGGAATGCATTCTTCAAATGAAAGATGAGATTTTAATTCATCTAACAGCTCAACAGTAGTAGAATAAGAATATTTTTTATTATACTTTCTTATTTTTTTTGTATAAATATAAACAATCTCTTTTTTTAGCAAGTTATTACATTTATCAAAGTCTTGTTTATTTATATAACTATTAATTAAATTTAAAAATAAATTAGATTGTATGCTCATTTGAACCTCCTAAATAATCTTTATCTTCTATAAATGTATTGTTTTTATGTATAATATAAACTTTTCCATCTGAAAAATCGTAAGATCTCTTAAGAAATTTCTTTTTTACAGAACCTTTTTTACTTTTAGATTTTAAATGGTCAGGACAAGAAACTCCATCAGATATAAATTCTAAATGTTTTATAAATTTATAATATCGATTTGTTTCTGGAATAGAACTTGATAATTCCTTTAATTTTTTCTTATATTCTTTTGATATAGGCATTAATAAAGGTGTGGTAATTAAATGCTTTTTTCTAGTAACTTTTTTAAAAAAGTCATTTTCACCTTGATATAATGGAATTTTTGTAGTATTTTGATTCGCTCTTAAGAAATCCTCTAAAAGGTCTCTTTCAATATGCAATCTAAAAGGCATATTAAATCCAGGAATATCGATTGCTATTATTACTTTATCACTTTTATTAGGAGTTTTTCCTTTTTCAAAAGAAAGCCCCCAATTTTTTGAAAAAGCACTATTATTAAATAACATTGAAAGTTGTGCAAGCATAATATTTGATTTTATAGAGTAAGAATTACAAGTAATATTTGCAGATATATGGTATGAATTGAAATCATCAAAGAAGTCATTATTGGACTCTTTTAAAGCACCATTATTTACAGTAGAAAAGTAATTGTAGTAATCACTCCCAATTTGTTCATGTAAATCTGATATTTCTTCAAATAAATTTTTTTGTACTGATGTTCCTGAATTATTTATTTTTCCTTCAGCTGAATCTTCATTTTCATTAGTACTAAGTTCTGAAATATTTAGATTATTTAAAAACTTGTAATAGTAATATGTTGTTTCATTATATAAAAATTTCATTTTTTCATCAAGAGCTTCAATTTGTTCATCTGTTATTGGAACATCTATAAAAGTATCTTCTGTGTTAGAATCCTTTTCAATATTAGGAACAGTTTTTAAAGGAGCTTTTCTAATTTCAGACCATAAGTCTAAATCGCTAATTATAAAAAATGCAGTATTAAAATTTATAATTTCTTTTGTTAGTCTATTTATCCAAAAAGCATTTAGACTTGAAAGTTCACCTAAAGATAAATGTGATAGATCTCCGTTAGAGAAACTAGAATTCATAGAATAGACTTCTTCTTCTGAGAAACTTAATTCAGGAAATCCTATTTCTAAAATTTGTGTATTATGTCTTTTGACATATCTTTCTAAAAGATTAAATTCACTTAATTGAGCGGAAATATTTTTTAAAGATTCAATATAATCTTCTCTCAAATGATGAGATAAGAAATCACATTGTTCTTTAAAAAACTCTTTTAAACCTGATTCTTCATCCATAAAAAACATTTCATTTTTAACAATAAAATTTACTGTTTCTACATTAGGTTGAATTTCTCTGAGAGTTCTTTTAAATTTAGTCGAACTTCTAGCATATTTATTAAGAAAATCTGCTTCACTCTTTCCAAAAGAGCTTTTTATGTTTCTATAAGATGTTATAAGTTGTTCTAAAAGTTGCCTTTTAGATTGTTCCTGATTAGAACTATAAGAGACAATTTCTGGAGATTTTATAGGAATTCCAGTTTCTTTCTCTTCAGCAATCATTTGTCTATATAAATTTTTAAATTCAATAGGATGATTTTTAAAATAATTGCATATATCAACTCTTATGCTATTACTTCTAAAAGAAGAACTATTTGCATACTGAAAGTTTAAATCATTTAAGATTTTTTCAATAGATTCTTTAACTTCAGTATTAGATATCCCATGATTTTCATCATATATTTTTCTTACATATTTAGAAAATGATTGTAAATTTTTTCTAAGACTTTGTATATATTGTTTAGATAATTTAGGTGAAATAGGATTAGTTTTTAATTTTTTTAAATTACTAACTTGGTTTGAAGTTTTTCTATAATCATTTAACTTTTTATAAAAATCTTGCATATTAACCTCCAAAAGACATTTCAACAATTTCTATTATACCATAGTCTACATAATATTACAATTTATAATATTAACAAATTTAATTATAATTCATAATATATTAGAAGAAAGGAGTATATTATGGCAAAGATATTAGTTTATAATAACTCATTAAATAGAATGGAAACATATTATAGAGGTCTTAAAGAACAGATGCCTTATAATGTAAACAGAACATTAACAGTAGAAGAATTTAGAGGAAGTAGCGATTCGGAAATTTTATGGACAGATAGAAGAACTATGCAATCATGGAATAATTTTAGAAAATTGTATGGAAAGGCAATTTTTGTAGGATTTGCATTTAAAAGACCATGGGAAGGAGGGCATTCGAATTTATCTCAACATTATGCAGGTGTGGCATTTGATGTGGCTCAAAATTTATCAGAATCAGGAAGAAATGCAATGAGAAGCTTAGCAATTAGGTCAGGATACTGGAGATATGTTGAACCTGCTATAGATACACCAATGGTTCAATGATACCTCCATTATCTTTCACTTACATATATAATTAAAACAATTAACTCTTTAAATATTATATACTTTTATAAATACTCTTGGAAAGATCTTTAATAATATTTTTTCTTTTACATTGATTTAAAAAATATGATATAATATAGAAAAATTTAGGAGGTATATTATATGGAAAATCTGTCTAAAGAAGAACTAAACTTGTTAATTGAAGACTTAATTATATTAGGATATGCTATTAAATATTTAAAATTAAAAATTGATAATAATAGTGGAGATCCTGATAATGAAAATAAAATAAGAGAAACTTCAAATGTTTTTTATCATAAATTAAATCGTATATCTAATTTTGCAAATCAATCTGAAGAAGAACAAAATAAAAAACAATATGAAGAATATCAAAATTTATTAATTCAACATCTTTATTTAGAATATATAAATCAATTAGAAAGTGATCGTATGATTTTATTAGAAGAATTACAAGATCAATATGAAGAAGAAACTACAGATAATGAAGATGATGAAGTACTTTAAAAGCAAAAAAGAAGTAGACTGAAATTAATCAATCTACCTCTTTATTTTTATTTATAATTCTTAGTATTTATATACGCTTTTCTTCCTGTTGCAATAACTTGTACATAATCTACATTCTTATTTATATTCTTTAATATTTTAATTTTAGTATTTTTCTTATATGTATATTTCTTACCTTTTAAATTCTTTTTAGAATATAATATACAATTTGATTTTAATATCTTTTTCTTTCCTACTGTGTTTTTTATTTTTTTCTTTACGATTTTTTTCGTGTTGCCTTGTCCTTTATCATTACTAAAAATAAAATATTGCTTTACATTTGCATACTTTTTAAAGTTAGATTTACTTACTGTTACAGTATTCTTACTTACTTTTGCATTTGCTTTTTTTCTACTTGCTGTGTTAAATTTTCCTGAATACAAATATGGATCATATACTTTTATATTATTTTTATCACTTTTAGTTAAGAATATATAATGTCCGCTAGTTGTAAATAATCCTGAACCGCAAGCTGATATTACATAGTATCCTCTATCAAGATATTTCATAGCTTTACTATAATCTGATGTTGTATGAAACTCTTTAAATCCAAAATAATCCGCTGTAAATGAAAATGCACTCCATGCTGTACCATTTGACTTTGTTCTGTACCCATTGTCTACAAATAACTTAGCAACTGTTGTTGGTAATATTGTACCCTTAGAAGCTGTTACTACCATTGCTGCCGATGTTGGTCCGACATGCACTAGACTTCATTGTTTGTTTCTTATTATTACTTGATGTATATAATTTATTTGCCCATCTTGTGTCTGCTTGGCTATAATATGTAAGACCCTGGTATGCTCCTAAAAGTTTTAATCCATCTGCTTTTATATCTCCATTGTAAGATATATTTTCTTGCTCTACCATTGCATCTTGTTCAAGTTCACTTTCTTCTACATTTGTTATAGTTTTTGTTGTATCTAATTGCTCGTCTTTCTCTACTGCTTCTATTGTATTTTCTGCTGACTGCAAAGTTTCTTCACTTAATATTATATTTTCAATTTTATTGCTAGTCTCTGTGACTATCTTCTCCACTTTTTCATCTTTTACATATAAAGTATTTATTATTAATATGATAGATGTTACTATCATTAAAATTATTAAAGCAATTTTCTTTTTCATAACTTTTTTCCTCTTTTCTTTATAAAATTAAAAAACGTCTCAAAACAAGCTTTCATAATCGTTTTTAAGACGTTTTTATTTTTTGTTAATATAATTACATAAATTTAGAAATTCCTAAAACTGTAGCCAATATGGCTAAAGCTACTGTAATACACCACGAAATTATCTGTTTTTTGCTATTTCTCCAGTTTTCTGCATCTTTTAAAACTGTTTCTTGTTCTAGTTTAGAATCTAACTTTTCATATTTCTTCTCTAGCTCGTTATACTTTTCTTTTAATACTTCTGTTTCTTTTGAGTTTGCATTATTGCTTCTAGTTACAGCTTCTTTAAAATTAATACTTGTTGTTTTTAAATCTTCTGCTATGTTTTTAATCTGTTCTATTGTAATTGAAAGTGATTTATCTAAACTATTTAGAACTTCTTCGTTTTTCTCTTGCTTGTTTTTTAGAATTTCTATTTCTTTTGAATTACTTTCTGTTTTCTCTTTTATTAAGCTTACTTCAATCTCTAAATTACTCATAACATTATTCCTCTTCAACAATATTTTCTTCTGTTATTTCTTCCGTTTCGTCAAGTTGTTCATTACTTATTAAATTCTCTAAGTATGTTGCAACTTCTTCATAATCTGCATCAGTTAATTTGTTATTATCGTGTAGTTCTTCAACTTTGCTTAGTGCATAAGCTACTGAATATTCTCCATTCTTGACTAATTCTAATATCGCTACTTTCTTTCTATTACTTGATTTTTCTACTATTGTCATATTATTACACCTCCAATAAAGCTAATCTGCTTTCTATATTTTTTATTTTTTCATCTTTTCTTTGATTTAATATCTTGTTACTTTGCATATATTCTAATTTTAAATAAGCTATACTATCACTATCAATATGATTTACTCCCTCATATGTCTTTGTTTTTGATAGTTTTTCTAAATCCTCTATTAATTCTGTATCTGTTATTTTTTCGATTTCTGGCTCAGATAAAAGATATACTATTTCCAAATTATTTCCTTCTGTGTTCCATTCTTGCAATAAAGTTTTAAAATCTTCTACAGTTTCACAATATTTTTCATCACCAGATGCTATTGTTACTACTAGCTTTCCAGCAGTATCTACATACATCTTTGTAATATCTGTACCCCAAAATGTATTAATAAATTTAAATCTATTGCATTTTAGATATATCGTATCCCAGCGTGGGGAAAATGGAATTTTTAAGCCAGACAACGTAAAATTATGTGCGTTACTAGCTTCAGCCAACTGCCAATTTTCGCTACCATCAAATACATACCTTTTCCAATTATGTATTAAATACCACCCATTAGCTTTTTTAACAAATTCATCTCTTGCTTTTTCATCTCCATATAATTTTAAATCATTTAAATGTATTATTTCTGTTTCTTCTTTATCATATATATAATACTCTAAAATTGTATTGTCATAAGTTGTATTTGTATCAACTTCAAATCTTATTGATGATATACCATCTTCATCATCTTCTAGTATTAAAACTGAATCTTTTCGAACTCGTGCTTGTCTGTATGTATTTAGTTTAGAATTTACTACTGTTATATCCATTATTAAATTTAATGAGTTTATTAATTTATATTGTTTCGAATTATCTAAATGCACTAATATTTTTGTTGAATTATAATTACCTCCAACACGATATTCCGTTTGACCTGGTCTTCCCGAGATTTTAGAAGAATACTTATTTAATATTTCAAATCTAAGTCCACAATAATTAGTTCCATTTGTTTTTCCACTTGCTTCTGTTGTAAAATTAGATATGTTATTTATTTTTTTTATATCAATATTGCCCGTTACACATTCAATTTCAGAAAAAAATTTTGGGCTTGGCATTGCTCCGAATTGCTCATATTTTTTATTACTGTCAAATGTGCCTTTGTACAGTAAAGGTCTAAATAATAAATTATCTACTTTTGTTCCTTTTATTATCATTATAGAACATCTGAGCACTTTTTCTTCTGTTAGAGTAAAACTTATTCCATCTCCTACATCTATTCCTATATTATTAAAATTATTGTCCCAAATGTTTATTCTATAAGATTGAGTACTACCGCCGTTTTGGACAACCTTCAAAATAGTAATTTCCTGCTTCAAAATTTTGATTTGTAAATATAGTAAAAGAACTATCATTTTCGCTACTAGCAATACCATTTGCATTTATTGTTTTATCCTCATTTATTGTATAATTTATCCCATTATTACTTGAATCTGAGTATTTACTAGTATCTATTAATTGATATCCCTCTCTAGTTTTTTGATAGCTATTACCGCTTAATTTTAAGCTATTTTTGCTGTACTCATGTGCATCATCTATATCTATGCTTTCACCTTCAACATTATTAAAACTCATATTTTTAGATAATTCATTACATTCTTGTTTTAAACTATCTATATCATTTCTGTAACTTTCTGCATTCTGATTAAATTCATCTGTCTTTTGTATTGCATTAGAATTAAAGTCTTTTTCTTTTAAATCTGCATTTGTATTAAATTCTGTTGTTTTATCACTTGCATTTTGATTAAATGCTTCTGTTTTTTGTTGATAATTTGTATTTATTGCTGAGTTTACATTTTCGATTAATTCTCTTTCGATTTCTGTTTTTAAATTTTCTAAAGCTGTATCTAAATCAGTTTGACTTATTAATCCGCTTATTAAATCTGCTACACTAAATTTTATCTTATTTTCATTTTGTAATATCATTTCAATTTCTTTTGTTTCTTTATTATATGTAGCATTTACTATCATGCTCTCTATCGGAAAATCAACTTCTTTTTCACTCAGAGTTTGTCCATCTGAGTTTTTTAGAAATATCTTTAACTTATAATCTTCTTGATTTAAAGTTACATCTAAATCAGTAGCTGTACTTGCTTTATCTGATTTTGTTTCTAAATTTTTATTTACTGCTTGTATATTATCAGAGTTAGATTTAACTGATTGTTCTAGCTTATTTGACTTTTCTATTAATTTATTGTTAGACTCGTTTATTGATTTTACACTGTTCTCTACTTCATTAAAACTTTGATTTAAAGTGTCTTGATTTTCTTTTATTGTGTCTATATCTTCAGTATTCTTTAGTACTTTTTTATAAACTCGAGCAATCGCTGATGGATTATTGTCATTCTCAATTGTATTAACATCAACTAAAAAGTCCATCGTCGGTAAATCAACTGACAATGAACGAAATTCAATTTCATTTTCTATATCTGTTAAGTCTTCTATTTTTGTTAGTTCAGATACAATTTCTGAATTTGTACATATTACTGCTATACTTATATTGTGAAGATTACTTATTGCTCTTGTTATTATGTATTCGTTATCTAGTATTAAATCTATGTAATCACCCTTATCTGATTTAATAACAATGAACTTTATGTAATTTTCAAGCTCAGACGGAAATTCAAATTCTAGCTTGTCAGTTTTATTTTCACCATTTACCAAAATATTCTCTTCTTTAAAATATAATATTTTATTTTTTAAAACTATAATTTTCATTTTTATCCTTTCTTTTATCCGTATGTTGGTCCTGATCCACTACTACCTTCAAGAGTGTATACACGATCAATGTTTTGTAAATTATTATGATCTTCTATATAATATCCCCATGCCTCAATTAATATTGTTATAGATGCTGTATTTGCATTCGGTCTAAAACATCTAACTGTACCAGCGTTATCGCAAGTTTGTTTTTCTTGTGTACACCAGAACTGTTTTGAAAATATTGTTGCTTTAGAGCTTATTAAAGTTTTAAATTCTTTAGCCCATTTCCCCATATTATGATCTGAATAATACAAATTTTCCCACTTACTTCCTCCAGCTTTTACTTTTTTTATTTTCCAACATTTCATTGTGCCGTCTGAATATCTTATATAACTCCCATTACTATTTGTACCTCGCTCCATTACGTGTATTTTAAGAAAATTCATTTCCCCTACATCGTTTTTTATATTAGATACTGTGTTATTTAATTCTTCTGTTTTTTCTTTTTCTACATCAATTTCATTTCGTAAGTTTTCTCCTAATTCATCAATTTCTAGTTTCAAATTTCCAGCTACATCACCAGATAAAGTAGTTTTTAGTTTATCAAACCAAGAGTTAAAAGCCATTTCTTGTTCTTCATATTTTTTTCTGTACGCCTCTTGCCATTGCACATACAAAGTAGATGTGTCTACTTGATAAATTAGACTAGTAACCCATGGACATTCAGAGCTACCTCTAAAATCAGTAATTAAATCTTGTGTAATTTTACTGCAAGAAGGATTTATTAAAATATCAGCCAATCTAAACTCTTTTATATTTTCTTCAGTATTAATTTCTGGATGGACAGGATTACTCGATGCTTTTCCTTTTCTATAAACTATATTACCCATTCGTCCACTTGTATTTATATCAACTTGAGCTATTATACTATCAATTCTTGATAGTATTTCTGTGTTCTGAGATATAGTTATTATTAAATTGCTTGGGTTTTCAAACCATTTATCTCCAATAAGAGCATCTCCTTTTGATACAGTTACATTCATACTATCTACTTCTGAAAAAACTTGTAGATCATTTGATGCAGTTCCCTTTGGGCTTGCAAAAACACCATTGCTAATTAATCTCTTATAAGGTCTATTCATGTCATCTGCTGAATACGTTCTATCTTCATTAATTGCATTAAAAAAACCTGCATTAACTTCGTATTTTATATCGTTTGTCATTTTTACCTCCTATTTATTCTATATTTTCAAAAATTGGTTCTATTTTATAGCCGTTTTTATCTTGACTTTCTATTATTTCAGATATTCTCACATTAATAGAAATTCCATATTCGTTAATAATATTGACAATATCTCCCAGATTGTAATCTCTTTTATATATGTAATTGACATTAGGTATAATCTCTCCAACGAAAGAAGTAACTGATACATATTCTGATATTTTTTCATATCCTGCATTTTTTAAATTTTCAATATATGTATTATTGCACAATTGAACTTTTGTAACTTCCTTTTTTTCATTTTTAGTAAGTATTGCAATGTTACTCCCATTAACCTGATAGTAAATTATATTATTAATATTTTTTTCTTCACCATCTGGGTAATTACTTAATAATTCATCATAATCAATTGAACTTGAAATATCACGAGCATCAACATATAGTTCATGTCTATTGATTCCTACACCTGTTCCAATAGTTACAGTTTTTCTTTCAGCTCCTTCTCCTTCTCCAGCCACTATCGCAATATTCTTTATATCGCTATCATCTTTTGAATAATCTGTTGTTGCAAGAACATCATAATCTTCTGAAAATGTAACATAGTTACTATTATCTATACCCTTATATAATGAAAAAATGAAATTTTTATCTTTTACAGTAACTTTATAGCCCCAACCATATTGTTTACAGAGTTTCTGAATTTTGTCTCCAACATTCTCGTAAGTAACTTGCTCTCTTATGATTTCAGTAAATCCATTTTTATTTTCAAGAATAAAATTATTAATTTTCCTGTCTAAATTTAGTGGATTAATAATTGAGTCTATTATTAATCTTCTTATATAATCTTCCACTAATCCATTAAAGTTTGTTTGTTTTATAATAATTCTTTGATTTAATATAGTTTTTATATCTATTCCTGTAATAATTAACTGATCCCCACTCTCAATATCAGTTTTTATATCTATTTTTTTTATTTCGCAAACCATTTCGTCATCATCACGTGCAATATATTTACATTCTTCTATTTTTTTAAAGTTTTCTTTAGATGCTAACATAACTATTTCGCAATCCCCAATATCATTATATCGTGGTGCCCATATAATGCTTGAATATGTATCAATTATATATTTTCTATTTAATTTACCATCTAATAAATGTAATTCTGTCATATTATTAATTTAAACTCCTAAATACACTTTATAATATTTAAAATTGATATCTACTAAAATATCATCTATTCCATCGTCTGCCAAAAAACTAAAAACATTATCCCCTGGTTCTAATTGAAAAAAAGTAAAACCTTTTCTAACGTATGGAATTAAATTATATCTAATGCCATCTCTTTCTAAAATTACTGATTTACTACCTTTATTGCAATTAATTATTAGTTTATCATTTTTAGTAAAGTTATAATCTATAATAAACTTTTCTCCTGTATCAATGTTACGGAGTTCTAGTTTTTTAACATTTCCAATAAACTTTACTTCAATAATTAATCCAGTCTTACTTTCGCTATCATTTATAATATTAGTTGTTTTTTCGAGTTTAAGTGAAGAAAAAGGAATAGGTTCATTTTCATTTATTGAAAATGGAAAAGTAAATTTTTTTATGATTTTTGAAATACTTTGTATTATTTTTTTCATATCTTTAAAATATGGATTTGGACATAAAATTGAAATTTGTGCAACTTCTTTTTGCACAAATTGTGGTACCTCTAATGTTTGTACATAACCTTCTATATAAACATCTCTTGATTCATTTTTATAGTATATTTTGCACCATTCTTTACTTCTAAAATATTTATATAGTGTTAGTCTATTTTTTTGAACATCTCCATTTATATAGACGGTTATTACAATTTCTCTATTTTGAAGTTTTGAACTACTAAAAGAAGAACCATCACCACTTGCATAACTCGTTGTATTTATATTTGCATTCGGAGGATCTAATCCTTCTATATCCGCAACTTGATAGTTATCTTCGTTATCTGTAAGTTCTATGATCGCTCCTTTTGAATTTTCTACTTTTAATGTGAACATTTTTATTTCTCTCCTTTATGTCGTTTTTAATTTTAGCAAATTCTTTGTTTGTCTATATAATTCCAGTCTTGAAGGTTGTTTAGGTGCATTTATTATTTGTGTAAAATTATTAACATTTGAAGTTGTATTAGATATATTATTTATACTAGATGTATTATTTTGCATTTGATCTTTCATATCATTTGCTACTGCTTTAATCCAATGTTTATTTTTTTCAAGTGGTACTACCGCCTCTGCTCCTGACCCTTCTAATAATCCAACTTGGCCCTTTTTTAGTACACCACCTTTATATAATAGTCTTGGTAAATTAACTTTTTCAAATCTTCCTATATTTACGCCGTGGAATTTCATTAATTAAATTTATTGCACCATTAATCATATCAATTCCTTTATTAATAACATTTTCAATCATTGTTAATACACCATTAATACCTGATTTCACTGCTCCACCTATTGCATCCCCTATTGTTGTACCTAATTTTGAGAATTTATCACTAATAGTTCTCCATAAACCACCAAAAAAGCTCCCTATTTTCCCAAAAATTCTTGTTATATTGTTCCATGCTTCCTGGAATTTATCTCTAAACCAATTTCCTACATTTCCAAAGACATTTTGTATTCCTCTCCATGCGCCTTCAAAAAATTGTCCTAGTTGTCCTGGTAATCCTGATAAACCTTGGAATATTGATTCGATTATTTGAGGTATTGATTTTAATAATTCTAATTGTATCTGAGGTATTGCTTGTACAATTCCCATAAATAACTGAATTGCTCCTTGTATAAGCAATGGTAAATTTTCAATTAACGCTTGTACTATAGCTATAACAATTGTTGGTATTTGAGGTATCAATGCTTGTATTATCTGAGGTATTGCTTGTATAATTCCCATAAGTAATTGAATTGCTCCTTGTATAATTGCATCTATTCCATTTATTAAACCTGTTATAATTGAATTAATTATAACAGGCAAATTTTGAGTTATAATTGGAACTATTTGAGGTATTGCATTTACAATTGCCATTAGAAGTTGTAGAGCTCCGTCTACTAATGCTGGTATCCCTTCAACTAGTGCTTGTATTATACTATCTATAATTTGTGGTAATGCAGTATATATTGCTTGTACCACTTGTGGAATAGCTTGAATTATTGCCATAAAGAATTGTACTGCTCCATCTATTAGTGCTGGTATTCCTTCAACTAGTGCCTGTATTATTTGAGGTATCATATCTACAATTGCAGTAATAATTTTAGGTAGTGTTTCTCCTATTCCATTTAACAAACTTTGTATTAGTTGTACTACTGCTGTCATTAAATTTGGTGCTAAATTTGTTATGACTTCTATTATAGATTGTAGTAAATTTGGTAAAGCATCTACTATGGTCTGCAACAAACTTGGTAATGCACTAATTAAACCTTGAATTAATTGAGTTACTCCTTCTAATAAATCTGGTAATATTTCGCTTATCATTGAAACGATTTCTGGTAAAAGCTCACTAATAAGATTAACAATACCATTAAGAACTACTTTTACTACAGGGGTTAAATTTTTTGCAACAGTTCCTATACTATCTATGAAATTTGAAAGTAATGAATCAAAATCTGCATTTTCATCTGCCATTCCTGTTATTAAGTTAGACCATGCAGATTTCATTGAACCAATACTTCCCTGTATAGTAGTACTTGCCTCTTTAGCTGTAGTTCCTGTTATTCCCATATTATCTTGAACCAAATGTATTGCTTCAACAACATCTGCATAACTATTAATTGTTAACTTACCTGATTTTCCTTGTGCTTTTGCCAATTTATTTGCATCAGAAATAAGCCTTTCCATCTCGCTTTTAGTTCCACCATACCCTAATTTCAAATTGTCTAACATTGTATAGTTCTGTTTAGAAAAGCCCTGATAAGCATTTTGTATTAATTCCATTGATGTGCCCATTTTATTTGAATTATCTGCCATATCTGTAATAGCAAGATCTGCATATTTAGCAGATGCCTTTGTATCATTTCCTAAACTTTGAAGAAGTGAAGCACTAAAAGAAGTTACTGTTTCCATATATTCATTTGCAGATAATCCAGCTGTTTTATATGTATTGTTTGCATATTTTTCAACTATAGGTGCACTATCTTTAAACAAAGTTTCAACACCACCGACTAATTGCTCATAATCAGAATATCCTGTTATTGCTTGTTTCCCAACATTGATTAAAGCACTTCCCATTTTTTTAAATGCACTTAAACAACCCTCAATCGCATCTGTCGCTAAATTTGCTAACACACCTTTTAATATAGTGAATCCACCATTTGAAGCTTCATTTGCAGAATTTCCTACTTCATCCAAACTTTTATCAAGTTTATCTGCTGCTTTATCAGCACTTTCCATTTTGGTTTTGTTTTCATCTAGATTACTTGATAAAGTAATAACTTCTTTTGCTAATTTTTTTGCTTCTGTAGAATTTTTACCATATTGTAATACTGCTTCTTTATATGCTTCTTTAGATTTGTTAACTGCACTTTGTTGTTCTTCAATTGTGTTTGATAATTGATTCGTTGCACTTTTTGCTTTTTGTTCTGCTGATTGTATCTCTTGTAATTTTGTACTATATTTACTATATTCCTTTTCGGCTTTTACTACAGTTGCTTCTTGATTATTTACAGTAACTGTTAAATCTGCAACTTGTTTTCTCATAGATGAGTGAGCAGATTCCGCTTTATTTAATTGAGTTTCTAAATTTCTAACTTCATTAGAATTTTCTCCATAAGTCTTTTTTGTTTCTTCTAACTTTTGTTTTAGATTTTCAACTTCAGTGGCAGATAATTTCTCATATTTTTGTGCTGTTTGTAATTGAGATTGATATGCTTGTAATTTTGATGTTTGTGCCTCTACCGATGTTTTTAATTGTTTCAATTTAGCATTCAAGCCATCACTTGATTTTGCCCAATCATCTAAACCTGCACTTGCCTTACTAAATTCTGATTTTGATAATTTCATTAGATTATTTGCATCAGTTATATTTTTTTTAAATTCAGATATATCTAATTTATATTTAGTTGTTATATTCTCTTCTTTTGGCATCCTCACTCACCTCTTTTTTAATACAAATTAAAACCAGCTGTCTCCAGCTGGTTTTCTTTTTATATTTTTCTTTTTTGTTTTATTTTTACTATTATAAATACTCAATCTTCTGCATAATAAAAATACTTCTTTTAATTTTTCTTTTCTTATCGAAAATGGCGTAACTGTAGGAAAGCGATCACAAATTTGCATTTCCAATTCAAAGAATGTCTGATAAAGGGAGACATCAGGTATGCCCCCCTCTTCTAGTTTTTTCCCTTATTTCCTTTAGTTATTTGATTAATTGAATATATTACTATATTTGATAAAACATCTACTATTTCGCTTAATTTAGTTTTTCTCAATTCTTCGTCTGTTAGTTCTTCAAAAATTTCTTTTAATAGTGGCTTAACAATATCTAATGAACTAGCTAATACTTTAGCAATCGCCTTAAGTAATTCTGTCTTATTTTCTGATTGAATATTATCAATATCAATAACATCCAATAAATCTTCTACTGTTCCAAACATCAAATCATATGTTTCTGCTGTATAAGTTTTTATTACTTTTCTTTTTTCATAAATATTTAATTTTAAATCCATTTCTAAAATCCTCCTAAGCTTCAATTGTTACTTTTTTCAAAGTATCTATTGTTGTTACAGTATCAAAAAATGTACTTACATCTGCAAGACCTTTTGAAACATCAACATTGATGGCTTTTGCAACTTTTCTTGTTTTATTAAATTTATGTGTTGTAGAAATTCCTGTATAAGTTACTTCTTGACCATTTGAATCTGTTCCGTCATTTTCTGTTGCATGAGTATTATCTGGAATATTGAATGTTCCTTTATGTCTCCATACATATATTTCATCACCATTAGTCTTCTTTGTTTTATAACCTAAAGCGAAATATTTTACTTTTCTTTCTCCCTCTATTAATGTTCCTGTTTCTTCATCATAGTCTTGACCAGTAATTAATGCTAATTTGTCTTGTGGGATTACAGATACAGAACATTTAATTTCATCTGCTCCAGTAGAATTAATAACTATTGCTGCCATATTGTTATAATATTTTGATTCACTTGAATTACCTGTAGTTTTTGAAATCTCTCCAACACCAGCTAGTTCAATTACTTCTCCTGTTGTATACCCTTCTCCCTCTTTATTATTATCTGTTAATACTTCAGCTATGACTAAATCTGTCACACCTCTATATTCAACAATTTCATCAAGTCCTTTATTCATGTTTTTTCCTCCTTATAAAATTTCTATTTTTTTTACAGGTATTCCTCTTCCTGTTTGTGTAGGGTCATCACTTTCAACGTCATAGCCTTTACCATTAACAATGAACCCTCTTTCTTTTAATTTACTTCTTGCTTTTAATAATTCTATATCTATTAATTCAGGGTTGCTTGAATAAAATGCAACGATGAAAAGCCATATTATTTTGTGTTCTTCATTATCATAAAAACTATCACCAGATGTATTTATGTTCTTAAATGTAAAATACGAATCAGGATAGCCTTTTTCTTGATTCATTGTACCTTGTTGAAAAACTGGATAACCTAAACTTTCCAGTGTGCTTACTAATTCATCTTTCATTTATCCATTTAACCTCCTTATTTCACTATTAAATATTTCTTTTTGTGCTTCTGCTACTTCTCTACGTGTACTACTGCCAAAAAAGGCATTATACATTTTTGCATCTTTTTTTGTTTCCTCAGCTACACCTAAATTTTTTCCATATTGATTACTTACTGCATGACTCTGTGTACCAAACATTAAAAATATTGATGCTAATCCACCTTCACTAATACTAAAACCTATCTTTACACTTGCAATAGTACCATCCCATTTAATTTCCGCTTCTTTTCGTAAAGTTTTTTCTGTTTGATATGTATCATTATGTTGTGTTATAGCATCTTGTGCTTTTTGTGTAATGATTTTATGTGTTTTCTTTAATGCTTTTTCTGATATACTTTTTACATTACCATTTAATTTATTAAGTCTTGCTATTGATTCTTCAAAACCATCAAATTCTATGTGTGATTTGTTACTCATATCAAGCACCGCCTTTTACACGTTTTATTTTGAATTTCAAAAATTGATGCCTTTGATTAATATCTTCAGGTTCGTTAATAATATCAAATATAGCTCCATCATTAGCTCTTGCTATTCTACAATTACTATTAATGTCTGGTCTGTACCATGTTTCTATGTTTGCAGTATCCTCTATTGAATATATACCATTTACTTTCTTTTCTGTTCCACCAAAGGTTTTAAAACTTCCAAAAAATAAATTTATAGAATTATTGTTTTTATCTTTTATAGATAGAGCTTCCTCTATTGTTGGATATTCCTTTTTATTGACACCTTTAACTTTTTCAATAGATTTTGGAATCAATAATATAAGTGGAATAGGATTTTTGATTTCTACTCTATAATCGCTCATTACTATTTATCCCCCTCACTCTTTGAACTATCTTTACTACTTAATTGGATTACTCTTTGAATGAAATATGGAGAGAACGATGTCCCTCCACTTCCATAATTCCATAAATCTGATACTCCTCTTGCAATAACGCCAACTGTTGCTGGATCTTCAACAATATCTCTAGATATACCACCATCTATAAGATATCTTTTTACTTCATTTATATATTCTTTTATTGTGTCGTCCTGATAGTTACCTGTGATTCCAAGGCTTTTCTTTACTTTTTCTAGCTCTAACATATCAATCTCTCCTTTATTCTTGCTTTTCAACAATTTTTCGAGAATTACTTAATAATTCTTTTGCTCTTTCTTCATCAACTGTTATTATGTCATTGATTTCGTATTTTTCGTTTGTATATTTATCTGAAAAACCAATAAGCACTTTTAGTTTTACTTTTGAATTATCATTTTTAATAGTTACTTTCTTTGCTTCAACTTCTTTTACTTCATCATCTTTAAGTTTTTTAGTTTCTTCTTCATTGATTATATTACTTTCTTCAATAATTACTTCATCTTCTCTAAGCGGTTCTTCAACCTTTGCTTCTTCCTTTTGTTCTTCTGTTTTTAATGTGTTATTAACTGCTGTTTTTTCAACAGCAGTTTCTTTAACATCTTTTTCTTCTTCATTTACTGTTTCTTCAACAGTAGTTTCTATTTTTTTAGCACTCATAAATAAACTCCTTTCTAAGCCTTAACAACTTTCTTTAATAAATAGATATATTTTGGATCTAATATTTTACCATCGTTTATTACTAATGCTTTCTTTATGTATTGATTTTTATCATGGTCAAAGTAATCAACAACTGTAAATTCCATATTGCTATTGATTGCATAAGCCTCTTCTGGAACCCAATACATTCCAAAATATTCTCCATTTGTTGCATCATTAAAATTCTTTAAAACATCTTCTTCAACAAATACAACATTTTTTCCTTTGAATTTTGAAATTTCAGCACCATCAACAGGATTATATGTTTCATTATAAACTGGTCTATTATTGTCATCTGCTAATGTTTTTATATTAGATTCATAAGTATTTGAAGTCATAACAAATTCAGGATTTAAACCTCTCATTGCTAGAGGAATTTTAGCAAATAACTTTTCTTGCCATTTTTTCCAGTCAGCTATTTCTGTTTCTGTAAATTCAATTATGTTTGAAGTTAGTATTCTTGAACCACTTGTTTTTTTAGCTTCTGTTAAAATTCCAACACATTGATTATCAGAATCTACTCCATTCATAATTTCTTTATCCATTGCTTGAACATATGCTTTTACTATTACTTCAGCAAATTTTTCTTCAAATACTGGAACACTTAATACTGTCTGTAATAAAGTTCTAGCAATTCTAATTTCTCCAATTTTATAAGAGAACTCAACTGACCCCTTAACACCTTCAGCTTTTTGTCTGTCACTTGTTGTAGTTTCAGTAATACGTTTGAATGTAGCACCAAAACTTCCAATTGAATATTTTACTCCACCTTGTAAATTAGTTTTTAATACTCTTGAATAAAGTTGTCCATATACTTTTTCAACATCTGTTATAATTTTTTGAATAATAGTAGTTGGAATTAATACTCCTAAATCACTAGATGTTCCTGTTGCATCTGCTCTTTCTTCAAATTGTAAAACATCTCTATTAATTTCTCCTCTTTGAATATAGTTCATAAATGCAGATCTATATTCCATTGTTGCTCTTGGATCATCACTATTTTCTTCTTGTCCTCTACTATTCATTCTTGCTTGTCCTACTACATTTAATGTTGCATTTGGATCAAATCCATTTGCACTTCTTCCTTCATTTGCTACATTATTGTTACTTCTATTATTTCCTTCATCTTTACCTTCCTCATCATTGCTATCATCATTATTATTCTCATCTAATTTTTTTAATTGTTCCTCTGCGTCAGTTATTTCATCACGTAATGTTATTAATGTTTCTCCTAAACTTCTAACTTCATTAATATCTTGTGAATTTTTCATTCTTTCTTCTTTTTCTTTTAGCTCTTCCTTTTTTCTTTGAATTAATTTTTTAAAATAATTTTTCATTTTTTACTTTCCTCCTAATAAAAATTTTATTTTTAACTTTTCAAGTTCTAATTGTTTTGGAGTAGTATCCACCTCTCCACTTCTAGCAGTATCCACCGCTAGGCGTGCAGTGTCCACCGCACTTTTATCTCTAGCAGATATTGAAGTATCTTTGTATGCAGGAAATGTTACTGCACTAACTTCAACAACTGTTGAAATCGCTTTAATATGTCTAGTTGGATAATCACTATCAAGATTTTCCCATTCTTCATCATCTATTCCAAACATAAATGACATACCTGTTATATCTCCACGTTCAATTGCACTATATAAATTTCTAGCTTCTGTATTGTTTTCTGTATCTAATTCTACTTGAATTTGCATTCCATCGTTATCTACAGTTAATTGCATTGTAGAATTTTTTGTATTCTTTCTTGATCTTGCAAGTGGTATTTTAGATTGATCATGATTAACTAAAAACCTAACATCTTCTAAATTAGTCTTCTTTAACGCTCCTCTTTCAATTACCTCTGCAAAAAATCCTCCTATATCTGTTTTACTGTCATATACAATTGGTCTTCCTACAATGACATTTCCTTTTTTCTTGTCTTTTTCTGCTCTAATTTCAAAGTCATAATTTCTTCTAATTAGTTCATTCTTCATTTTCTTTTCCTCCATTGTTTTGATTTTGCTCATTCTGAACTTTATTATTTTCTGCATTTGATTTGTTACTTGACATTGCAATTTGTCCTGCCAGTTCTGGAAGTGGTCGCATTCCGAAGGCTGTTCTAAGCTCATTTTTATAACAACTTGCACTATCAACTAATACATCAAATAATTCTATTTTCTGGCTTGTATCCATGAATATTAATTCATGTGGATACATCATAATTTTATTTTTGTAACCTTTTTCTCTGTCTGTAAACATCGTCATTGTAAAAGATTCCCCTGTTCTTTTTAGAATGGGTTCTAGACTTTTTTGATAAAATGCTTCATACTGTGATTTTGTATAATCTCCTGTCAAAATTGGAAGTGAAACTCCAATATTTCTTAGAATTTTCTCATCAATAAATTTTAATGTTGTTGCATCTACTAATTGAATTTTATTTTGTAGTGGTATATATTCTCCTTTGATATCTAGAGGCAAAAATCCGCTTTCGTTATTAGTAAGTCTTTTTTCTATTTTTTTGATGTTATTTTCCATTTTTCCATCATCCATTAATGTGTTATACTTAATTACTCCATTAATAGAAAAAGAACTTTTTAATGCTTTTGCAACGCCTTGCAGTAAAGTATTATTCAATTCTAATGTTTTTAGTAGTGCTTTATTGTCTGGTTGACCAAGTTCATTACCTCCCATAAATTCATTGATTGAATATCTATACCTTATATGTATTACATCTGAATATGCTAATGTTGTTTTATATCCATTTCTAAAAGTAAGTTCTACAGCTAGTTTTCCTTCTGGATCCTGTAAAAAAGTAACATTTGTTGGTTGTATTGGATATAATGCTGTATAATGCCTGTTTCCCTTTATATCTTTGTAGTAAGTAGGAATAATGAAAGAATTATAATTCAAAAATAATTGCCAATATACTTTTTCGAAGAAGTCTGTTTGTGTCATTCTTTCGTTTGGCTGATCTAGTAATCTTTGGATCTCACTGTTTTCTACTGGTACTAAGTCACTTCCATTTTGTTTTATATGAAATGGATTTGCTTTTGTTAATTCTGTTACTAAACAAGCTATAGCTTGTTGTACTACATCACTAGCATATATATCTTGACCAAATTGCGAAAAAATGGGAGTATACCCATTTAACATTTTTGCATAATTAATATTTGATTTTGTTTTCTTAAATTTATTAATAAAATCAATTAATCCCATTCTTTACTCCTTATCTATTTATCAATTTATGAAATTCACTACGATAACGTCTATATACCTCATATAAAATTATATAAGTTATTGCACCATCAATTCTTTTACTAGCTTGGTTCTTTACTTTAACACACATAGCATTACCTATATTATCCACTTCCATTGCAGCATTTCCTAAACACCATTTATCTATTTCATTTTTGTTGTAATTTATTAATTTATCTTTTAAGTCCGCTTCAACGAACTTCATTGCATTGCTTAATACTTTACCTTGTAAAATCATATCTACTTCAAAATTGTATTCATTCATTCTGTCTGTAAATGTCTTAGAAAATCTTTGATCATATCCTGTCATATATGGCTTAATATTATAGTCTTTATATAATTGATAAAACCAATCAGCTACTTTTGAAATATCTATTTCATTTCCTTCATGTATTGTAAGCAGTCCTCTTTTTGCCCATTCTTGATATTCAGCTCCTGCTTCTTTATCATTGCTATCAGTCAGTTTCTTCTCCAAAATCCAATAATGTTGATGTATGTATTTTATTTTGTCATTTGGTTTCATAAGAAAAATTCTTGCACTAACCATATCAGTAGTTGCTGCTAAATCAACTGCTCCCAAACAAAAAGAACCTCTAAATTCTTCTAATTTAAAAGGTTCTATTTCATAACAGTAATCCTCATTCATTAACCATGCCTGAGCATTATTCTGTTTTATATTAAAATCTTTTGTTAGTAAGTGTATACGTGCTGCCTTATCATGCTTAGCTGTTTCAATGTCACGCTTTAGCTTAGCAATCTTTTTAACTCCATATCTAATTGAAGGATTAGACTTTTCCCAAGTAGTTTCATCTTGCCAAATTTCCTGCTCATTATCTTGTTCATAAATCCATGCTAAGAAATGTATATCTTCTCTTTCTTTATTTATAATAGCTTTTGCTGTTTCAATTTTTTTGTCTAAATAACCATCTGTGATAAATCCTTGAGTTGTGCAATTTAAAAAAAGTGGTTCATCATGTGTAGACATTGCTCTCCAACATGCTTCAGCTATTTCATCATCTGGCATATCATGACTTTCATCTAAATATACTTTTTTAAAGTTGAAACCATCTTTGTTTTGAGTTTTACTTGATAATCTAACAACTTCTATGTTTTTCAGATTATTTTTTATTAAAACCAAGTTTTGACTTGTCATTACTTTCTGGGGATCCAGTCTTTGTCTCATTCCTCCAAGTTCTGACCAGATTAATTTTGCTTGTCTATCATCATTACTTGCACAGCATATTCCTACGCCTCCTTCTCCTACAAATAAGTCTGTGTTTCCATCTGCTGCAAACATTGTTGATTTTCCATTTTTACGTGCTATTTCTAATAATACTTCTGTAAATCTTCTCAGTCCTGTATCTGCCATTTTAAAGCTATAAACAACTTCCCAAAATGCCTTTTGCCATATCATTAGCTTAATTGGTTCCATATAATATGGAGCTTTACTCTGTAAACAGTTTTCTTCTTGAAACCTTATTCTTTCATGAGCTTCTGTTGTATCATAAATATATCTACTATCTTTTAAGTCTTCTATTAAATTTTCAAGTTCTTTTTTTATCCAGTACCCAGCAATAATCTCCCCATTCAATATCATTCCATAATATTGAGTTAAATAATTTTGATATGGTATCATATTTTAAAACCTTGTAGTCTTTTTAATAGTTCATTTTGAGCTGATGTATCTTGTTTATTAAGTAACGATCCCAAAATACGAATAGCATTCATATAGCTCTGAGAATGTTCTTTGTAAAGTTTTGCTGCTTTAGTTACTTTTTGTTTGTTTAGATTATTAGGATGAACTTGTATAAATGGTATTTTCTTTAATTTCTCCATTTGCTCTTCTAAAAAAACAATATCATCCAAAAGGGGATTTATTAATTCCTTTACATTTTCGTCTATATCTTTGAAAATTTCGTCTAACTTTTCTCTTCTTGTCATAAAAATTCCCTTCTTTCTATATCTTTTTTTTAAAATCCCAAAAAAATGAAAATTTTACCTCATGTGAAAAAGAGGTTCCCCTTACAGTCCCCACCGATTATTTTTATTTATCTAAAAGGCGGGGGGTTATACTTGGAAAACCTCAAACCATTCTTCTATATATTTTTTCCATTCATCGTTTTTAGCTCTATTTAAACAAATATCTTTATCGCAATCAATAAAGATGAGTTCAGCTCCTAGCTTGTCTGCTATTCTTTGTCTTTCCATCTTTAATGGATAAGTACCTATGATAAAAGCGTTTTGCCAGTTGCCCATTCTCATTTTAATTTGTTCTAGTAAATTATTTCTAATTTCAAAAACATTTTGTTGCAACTTCTTTGGTTTGTTGTATTTATCACAGAAACTAATACATTCCCATATTCTATCTATATCAACTATCAAATCTTCTGTAGTTGCTATATCATTAACCCAAGTTGATTTACCACTGCAAGGCGAACCATACACAATATATACTTTTTTAGGTAGTTCATATCCAAATCTATGATGTACTTTATTATGACATTTAAAATGTATTAGCATAATCATTTCTGGATTAAGACTTATACTATAATCATTTACATTCATATTGTTCAGTGGTATTTTATGATGTCCTATGCAATCATACGCTTTTACTATTTCTTCTTTACAATGTTCGCAAATTAATTTGCCTTCTTTATTTACTCTTTCTAGTTTCAAGTCTTCCAATAAATTCTGCCATTCTTTAGATTTATATAAATCGTGAGGATTTTCAAACATAATATTTTTCCTTACCATAATTCATTCTCAATTTGTTTCTCTTTTAATTCTAATGATCTTTTATTAAAACCAAGTTTTATCATATTTTCTCTGCTCTTACGCTTTGATTCTTGAACTCTTGTAAGTCCATCTTCTATTCTTTGAATTGCTCTTAATATTTGCTCTGTTTGTGTTGTTTTTTCAGTAGCATCACTAGTCTTTTTTTGACGGATAAATTCAATTATCATATCTTGATCTTTTTCTTCTAATTTCTTTATTCGTTCTAGCATTCTATTTTCTCTTATTGTTAGCAATTTATATTCAGATGTATATTCTTTAATTAGTAAATTTTCTATATCATCATTACTAATGGTATAACTATTATATAAATTAAGTTCCTTCTCTGTTAGAATATCACTATAAATCTGTTCATATTCTCCAGTAATAACTGCATTTTTGTTATTTTTTTTAGCACTTCCTCCACGATTGTTTTTTGCATTTTGGTTACCTTTGTACAGTTCACTTTTTTTTCTAGTCAATTTATATTTGTTTATAATCTTCTTTAAATCAGATAAAGTAATATTATATTTTTTAAAAATATCGTTATATTTCATTCCGTTTTAAATAATCTTGTTTTATATTTTCAATCTTTTTTTGGGTCAATGCAAATCACCCACCTCCATTACTTTATCTCTAATTTTGCCTTTTGTCCTGTCAGGTTTTCCCATCTTCGTATAATTACGTCACAATATTTTGGATCTAATTCCATCATATAGCATATTCTTTGTGTTTCTTCTGATGCTATTAGAGTTGTTCCGCTTCCTCCAAACATATCTAATATTACATCTTCAGTTTTACTGCTATTCTTTATCGCTTGAACTACTAAATCAACTGGTTTCATTGTAGGATGTAAATCATTCTTTTTTGTTCTTTCAATATCCCATATATCAAAATTACTCCTATTACCATAAAATAGATGATCATTAAACCATCCATATACTATTGGTTCATATTTGCTCATATAATCACTGTTGGATAATGTATGATTACCTTTATCCCATATAATTAGAGCTTTGTATCTATTATTTAGCTTATCTAATGCTCTAAAAATATAATCTAACCCTAATCTATAAAAGCATACATAATAAGCACCTTTGTTATATTCTTTTATATTTTCGAATATTTTTAAGATAAAATCATCGCCTTCTTCTCTAGTCATATTGTCATTTTTTATTTTTCCATGCACAGAATTAAAACTTTTACTACCATCAGCATGAACATTTCCTTCAAAATTCATTAAATATGGTGGGTCAGTAAATACCATGTCTGCTTTGTTATTGTTCATAAGTTTATCAATGTTTTCTTTTATTGTACTATCTCCACACATTAATCGATGTTTACCTAGTATCCAAATATCTCCTATTTTTGTTTTTGGTTCTTCTATTTCATTTAATACTTCATCTATATCAAAGTTATCTTCTTTTGAACCTGTTAAATCTTTTAATATATTGTCTACTTCGTCAAAAGAAAATCCTGTCACATCCATATCAATATCTGTTTCTTTTAATTCTGCAAGTAGTTCTTCTAATTTGTCATTGTCCCATTCTCCAGCAATTTTATTTAATGCTATATTTAATGCTTTTTCTTTAACTTTATCTAAATCAACTATATTACACTCTACTTCTTTATAGCCTAATTCTTGTAACACTTTTAGTCTTTGGTGTCCACCAATAACAGTCATATCTGAATTAACTATTATTGGAGCTACATATCCAAACTCAATAAGGCTTTTCTTTATTTTTTGATATTCTTCATCTTCTGATTTTAAGTCTTTTCTTGGATTGTAGTCTGCTGGTTTTAATTTGCTTATTCTATTATTTGTATATTCATAATTGTACCTCTTTTTATTTTTATAAATATATCAAACATATTTTATTAAATTAAAAAAGTAACCAATTTGGAATTTTTTATTTTCCTCTTTGATTACTTTTATTTTACTATTTATATTTTGTTGAAGATTTTTTTCTCTGATTATAATTATACTATAAAACTTTTTTTTTAAAAAGCAAATTTTCGATAAATTTTCGGCAAATTTTCGATTATTTGTTATTCTTTATATATTTTTTCTAATAATGCTTCTTCTAAAGTTTTTGAAAAATTAATTTTTAAACTTTCAGCTTTTACATTTATCCACTTAGGAATATTAACTGTTTTCTTAATCAACTCTTTTCCCCATTTTTCTGCAAATGATGTTATATCTACTGCAATATATGTTTTGAATTTAGAAATATAATCCCAGTTTTCTATATCTATTTCTTTTTCTAATTTATCAAATGATACTTCTTCTATTTTACTTGGATTTGGTATTTTATTACCTTCTTCCATTTCATCTAAAATAATACCTGCTATTAAATCTTCAGACATTGTCATTGCCTCTTCAAGAGTACTTCCACAAGTAGATGCATTGTTCAAATCTGGAACAAATACAGAATATCCATTTTCTTTCTCTTCAAAAAATAATACTGGATAAATAACTTTCATGATTATACCTCCTAATATATTTACAAGTCAGGACTATTTCAGTCCTGCTTGTTTTAAGATATTGTTAAGAGTTCCTTTCGGGATATCTCCTTTATGGTTTGGTACTGGTATACTTCCGTTTTATATCATTATGTCTATATATGTAATGTGAACCATTTGTATGATGATGATACCAACCTTTAGAGATTAACAATTTCTCTATTTCTCGAAACGTCATGACTATTCCTCCTAACAATTATATTTTACTACGTATTATACGTATTGTCAATAGCTTTTTATATATTTTTTAAATATTTATTACCTTAAGCATAATTTTTAATGCAGTATTTCTAATATTTTTTAATTGAGTGACAGTTTTGGGTTCTTTATAAACTTCCATATATGTATTACTAACATAATTCCATTTTTGTTCGGACATATAGTAAGTTTTTACAATTAATTTTTGTTCATTATTTAACGCTCTTAGCATTCTTTCGACTTTTTCTGTTAATTCTCGTAACGGCTCAGCTTTCTTGTTGTATCTTTCATTTTCATTTATTAATTTTATTTTATCCACTTTGTTTGTATATTTTAAATTCTCTTTATATGTTAATGCTATGTTTTCAGTTATATTACTTTTTTTATTAGTTTTGCTTTTCGGTATATCTGAAATTGTTGAAGATTTTAATGTCATTGCTTCTATTACTTCTGTTTCTGTCTCTTCAAACTCTGTCCCATTATATTTTAATAAAACGTTGTTTTTTTCGATTTTACTTTCTATCTCTTCTAGCTGTGATTTACTTAATAAATATGCTTTCAACATTTCTTCTATATCATGTTTTTCATACATAATAATATGATCACTTCCTTTCATCTTTTGAATTTTATTGATTTTATTTATAATTTTAAATTTTAAATATAATAAATGTTAGTGTTATGCTAATAACTATTTCTAACAAACTAATTAATCTATCTTTGTTACTTACATATTTTTCATCTATTCCATTTGCTATTTTTGATATAGCATATATTGCTGTGAAAAATATAAATATTGCTTTTAATGTTTGTAATTCCATGATACATACTCCTTTCCGCTTCTATTTTTTCTATTGAGTTCGTTTTCTATTTTTCTATTTTATAGATAATTTACTTCTGCTATTCTTACAGATAACTGTTGTTATTGTTTTTTCTTTGCACATTTTAAATCTTTTACTACTTTCGCAGTATATTCTCTTGTTTCTTGATTTTTCTTTAACGTATCACATTTTTAATAACTTGTTTTGTATCTGCTATAATACCTTTTGTTATGTATTTATCTGCGTATCCTTTTAATGTATTTATTAATTCTAATTTATTTTTAAATTCTCTTCTTTCTTTTCTTGTTTCAATAAGTTTTTTAGCCACTTTCATAATGTCTATTCCATTTAACTTTGCTAATTCTAATTCATGTAAATAATCTTGTGTTTCCTCTTCTTTTATATTAATTTGAATTTCTAAATGTTTTTTAATAATATCTAAATTAGTAAACATATTATTTATATTTACTAATAATTCTTTTAATTCTTCTGAGTTTTCTATGTTTAATTCTTTACTCATTTGTATTCTCCTTATTTATTTTTTATTATCTTCCAGATAATTATTTTCCAAATAAACATATC
>CAOKRC010000026.1 GCA_948471035.1 uncultured Clostridium sp. | reverse complement strand
GTATGGTGGTGTGAGAGGGAATAAATAAAATAATTATTTATTCTCTACTCGATTTTCTTTATGCTCTTTTAACTTTTCCTGCACGTAAGCATTTAGCACATACAGATATTCTTTTTGGTTCACCATCTACCATAGCTTTTACACTTCTAATATTTGGTTTCCATGTTCTTGTTGTTCTTTTACTAATATGAGAACGAGTTATACTTAATTTATTTCCATGAGCTAAAGTTTTTTCACATATTTCACATTTTGCCACTTTAAATTGCACCTCCTATAAAGTTAATAAATTGTCTACTTGCTAGTTTAACACATATTATGAAAAAAAACAAGACTTTGGTGCAAAAAAATTATGTATTTGCAAATCTCATTAAAAAATATTGTAAATTTTAAATTTTGTGGTAAAATATGTTTGATATAAAAAATAGGAGGTAATAAAATGGAATTAAAAGGATCAAAAACAGAGCAAAATTTAATGGCAGCTTTTGCAGGAGAATCTCAAGCTAGAAATAAATACACATATTTCGCAAGTAAGGCAAAAAAAGATGGATATGAGCAAATTGCTGCTATATTTCAAGAAACAGCTGATAATGAAAAAGAACATGCAAAAATGTGGTTTAAATTACTTAATGGAGGAGAAATATCAGATACAGCTGAAAACTTAAAAGCAGCAGCAGCAGGAGAAAATTACGAATGGACAGATATGTATGCTACATTTGCAAAAGAAGCAAAAGAAGAAGGATTTAACCATATTGCATTTTTATTTGAAGAAGTAGCAAAAATTGAAAAAGAACATGAAGAAAGATATTTAAAATTATTAGCAAATGTAAAAGATGGACTAGTATTTTCTAAAGATGGAGATAGAATTTGGAAATGTAGAAACTGTGGACATATAGTAATAGGAAAATCTGCACCAGAAGTTTGCCCAGTATGTGCACATCCAAAAGCATATTTTGAAATAAAAGCAGAAAATTATTAATAAGTATAAAAAATCCCCGAGAATTTTCTCGGGGAATTTTTATATGTTCATTAATTTCATTTCTTCATTTCTTTTTATTTTTTTAGTTGTAGTTTTTATTAATTCTTTATCTGTTAAAATCATATGTTTAATATATTTGTAAGGTGGAAATGTTTTATTTATTTCCTTTATTTTATCCCAAATAATCTTTTCAAGTTCTTCATCTGTAATATCTGGATATTTTTCTTTTACTATGTCTTTATTATATACAATTTTTACAGAAAGTTTTATATCATTTTTATCTTTGTTATTGGGTATACCAAAAACCATACATTCTTCTACTTCATCTAGTCTATTAATTAAAACTTCTATTTCTTCTGGAAATACTTTTTTACCATTTTTTAAAACAATCATATCTTTTTTTCTACCAGTTATAAAGATATAACCTTGTTTATCCATATAACCTAAATCGCCAGTATAAAACCATCCATCTTTTAATACTTCATTTGTTGCTTCTTCATTTTCATAGTAACCAAGCATTACATTTGGACCTTTTACTCTAATTTCACCAATATCGTTTTCATCTTTGTTTATAAATTCTATTTCAACATTTTCCATAGGAAAACCTATTGAACCGAATTTTGTTTTTACAGAATTTTCTGCTGCAATAACTGGAGAAGTTTCTGTTAAACCATATCCTTGAACTACTTTTAATCCTAGCTCATGAAAACCTCTAGCAACTCTTTTATCAAGTGGTGCACCACCAGATATAACAAATCTTAAAGCTCCGCCTAGTTCGTCGATAATACTTTTAAATAGTTTTTTTCTAATATCAATATGTAATTTTAAGAATAAATTACTAACTTTTTTTGCAATATTTACTACTTTTGTTTTACCTTGTGATGCAATTCCTTGTTCTACTTTTTTATAAATTGCTTCTACAAGTAGTGGAACACCAACAAAAACGGTAACTTTGTATTCTTTTAAGTTTTGAGCAACGTATCTTAATCCATCAGGAAATGCTGTTTTTACACCACAAGCAAGCATCATAATTAATGCTGTTGAACCAAATATATGGTGACAAGGTAAAAATGCAAGATTGACATCACTAGGGAAAAGACCTTCTACTAATTGCATTGAATATACATTAGAAGCTATATTGTTTTGAGAAAGCATAACAGCTTTTGATTTTGAAGTAGTTCCTGATGTGAATAATAAAATATTCATCTTATAAGAATCAATTTCTTGATTAATATAATCTTTGTTTCCAGCATCAACTAATTTTTTTCCTTCTTCTAATAGAGTAGGTATATCAAGATAATTCTCTAATTTTCTCATACAGATATATTCTTGTAAGTTTGCATTGCTTCTTCTTTTTATTTCTTCTATATTATCAATATATTTTTCATCAAAAACAACTACATCAGCTTTACTTCTTTCTAAACAACTTTCTAATTCGTCAACTTGTAATTCTTTATCTAAAGGGATAGATAGAATTCCTCCTAATAAGTTAGTAAGATGTGTAATTGTCCATTCATAACTGTTTCTACCAACAATTGCAATTCTTTTATCTTTAAAACCTAAATCAAAAAATTTAGTACCAAGATAATTTACTTCATCTAATAATCTTTTATATGATACATTTTCATATTCAACATTTTTATCTTTTTTGTGTTTTAAAATAAAAGCAGTATTATCACTATAAACATTAGCTGAATTATAAATGATTTCCTTTACATTCTTAAATTCAGTGGCATCAAAATATTTTTCCATAAATAACAAATCCCTCTCTTTATAAGGCATAAGCCTAATTTATTTACTACTAAATTATCACACAATAAAGCATAGTGTCAAGAAAATGACCAGTCTGTATAAAAATGCAAATTAAACTGTTGACAAATTTTAAAAATATTATATAATAAATACAAACAAAAATTCGCAATATTTATAAGGAGTGTTATGAAAGATAGGATAGATAATATATTAGTAGAAAAAGGGTATTTTCCGACAAGGCAGAAAGCAAAATATGCAATAGAAGGAAAATGTGTATATGTAAATAATATTTTAATAGAAAAATCTAGTAAAGTATTTGAAGATGATTGTAAAATAGAAATTCATGGGGAGAGCCTACCATTTGTTAGCCGAGGAGGATTAAAGTTAGATAAAGCTATACGAGAATTTAAAATATCTTTACAAGATAAAATATGTATGGATATAGGAGCATCAACAGGCGGATTTACTGATTGTATGTTACAAAATGGAGCAGGTCTTGTATATGCAGTTGATGTTGGACATAATCAACTTGATGAAATATTAGTAAATGATAATAGAATAGTCAATCTTGAAGGAATAAATATTAAAGAAATTAATGTAGAAGAATTTGAAAAAGTAGAATTTATTTCTACTGATGTATCATTTATATCACTTACAAATGTACTTGATAAAGCATATAAAATGTTAAAAAATGCAGGAGAAATGGTTGCATTAATTAAGCCACAATTCGAAGCAGGGAAAGAGTTTATCAATAAAAATGGTGTTGTGAAAGATAAAAGAGTACATTTAAAAGTAATAGAAAAAGTGATACTCTTTGCTAATAGTTTGGGATTTAAAATAAAAGAAATTGATTATTCACCAATTAAAGGACCAGCAGGAAATATTGAATATCTTGCTTATATGAAAAAAGAAGAAGAAAAGCTAGATTTATTTAGTGTAAGAGAAAATATAAGAACAGTAGTAGAAAAGGCTCATAAGGAATTAAAATAATGTAGGGGTCGTTGCCATTATCGACCAAAGTACAAAATTCGATTAATGAATTTTAAAAGGAGAGAAAAATATGATATCAACTATTAATATAAAAAACATAGGAATTATAGATAATTTAAGTATAGATTTAAACAAGGGATTTAATGTATTAACAGGAGAAACAGGAGCAGGAAAAACTCTAATAATAGATTCATTATCTATTATATCTGGTGGCAGATTTTCAAAAGAAATGATAAGAAAAGGTGAAAATTATTCGTATGTAGAAGCATGTATCTATATGCCAGAAAGTGAAACATCAGTAGATGGAAATATTATAGTTTCAAGAGAAATTTATGAAAACGGTAGAAACTCTTGCAAAATAAATGGAAGATTAGTTACTGTAAGCGAACTAAAGGAGTTTATGAAAAATGTAATTGATATTCATGGACAATTAGATAACCAAACATTACTTGATAAAGCTTCACATATAGGATATCTAGATAGCTTTATTGGAGAAAAGATTTTAAAATTAAAATCTAAGTACAGAGAATTATTTGATAAGTATAATAAAATAAATTTAGAGTTAAAAAATAATTATGGAGATGAAAAAGAAAAACAAAGGAAATTAGACCTTTTAAAGTATCAGTTAAATGAAATAGAAGATGCAAAATTAAAAGTAGGAGAAGATGAAACGCTAGAAGAACAAAGAAAAATAATCTTAAATTCAGAAAAAATAGCTGAAAGCCTTGAAATGGCAGATAGTGCTTTAAGTGAACAAGCAATAGATAGTATAAATGTTGCGATAAGAGCATTAGAAAAAATTGAAAACATAGATAAAGAATATGAACAAAAATTATCAGGTTTAAAAAATATATATTATGATATTCAAGAAATTGCAAGAGATATAAATGGAATGAAAGATGATGTATGTTTTGATGAAGAAGAAAGAAATAATATTGAAGAAAGGTTAGATATTATATTTTCTTTAAAAAGAAAATATGGCAATAGTATACAAGAGATATTACAATATAAAGAAGAAGTAGAAAAAGAAATTTTTGAAATAGAAAATTTAGATGAGATAAACAATAGATTAAAAAATGAATTGAAAGAGATAGAATTAAAAATGGCTGAACTTGCAAAACAAATGAATAAGATCCGTGTAAAAGAGGGAAACGAGTTGGCTATAAAAATAAACAAAGAACTACAAGATTTAGAAATGCAAAATGCGAAATTTGAAGTAGAAGTAATATCTCAAGAAGAATTTAACAAAAACGGATTAGATATAGTAGAATTTTTAATTTCAACAAATATAGGAGAAGAGAAAAAGCCACTTATAAAGATAGCGTCAGGTGGTGAAATGTCTAGAATTATGCTTGCTATAAAATCAGTACTTGCAAATGTAGATAAAGTTCCAGTTTTAGTATTTGATGAAATAGATACAGGAATTAGTGGAATTGCAGCAAAAGCAGTAAGTATGAAAATGAAAAATATAGCAAGACATCATCAAGTATTATGTGTAACGCACCTTGCAAGCATTGCAGCAAAAGGAGATAGTAACTATTATATAAGTAAAGAAGTTAATGATAATAAAACAGCTACAAAGGTAGAACTATTAACAGAAGAGGAGACAATAAAGGAAATAGCAAGAATAGCAAGCGGAGAAATAACAGATGTCGCATTAAAACATGCTATGGAATTAAGAAAAAGTGCCACCTAAAAACGTGGCACTTTTCTCACTACTTAAGGGTATTAGCAGGTATGATAATTACCTACTAAATTCGCAAGATACTCATTTACAGCAGACTGTTTTATTGCTTCGTAGCTTTGCTCCAAAACAAGAGTAGCAATCTCAGGTTGAGAATAGTGCATTGAAAGCTGATAAATGGTTAAAAAATTAAAAAATCTTGATTTCAATGCGGGAGAACTAAGCTGTTGGTAGATAAAGCACTGATGACGAGTTATTTCAAAATAAAACGGCTTTTCATCTGTATTTGCAAACTGCTCTTCGGCAAATTGTACAACGTCTTCCTGTGGATTTTCCGCAAATGCTTGGATAATTTCAGGGATAATGTTGTCAGGTTTCTCATTTTCCTTTAAATTCCGTAATGTAATCATGGTATTACCTCCCATAAAATAGTGATATTAAATTTGTTACAACATAAGTTTAACATAAAATTGATAAAAAAGCTAGAGTTTAACAAAAAAAGAGTTATTAGTTAATGGTTTACATTAAATTTATTTATAAAAACTATTATCCAGTAACAAAAAAAGAGCTGAAATTTACCAATAAAGGTTTACTTTCAGTGTGGTCTAAGGTATAATAATATATCATAAAAGATAAAGGTAGGGAATATTATGAGTGAAAATAAAAATAACAATATTGAAGAACAAGAATTAGACTTAAATCAGCTTATGAAAATAAGAAGAGAAAAATTAGAAGAATTACAAGCAAATGGAAAGAACCCATTTGAAATAACAAAATTTGATAGAACAAATACTGCTGGAGAAATTAAAGAAAAATTTGAAGAATTTGATGGGAAAGATGTAACAGTTGCAGGAAGAATTATTGCAAAAAGAATTATGGGAAAAGCATCATTTTGTACAATACAAGACTGTGACGAAAAAATTCAAAGTTATGTAAGTATTAATGATTTAGGAGAAGAAAGTTATAAAGAATTTAAGACTTATGATATAGGAGATATCATAGGCATTAATGGTTTTCTATTTAAAACAAAAACAGAAGAAATTTCTGTACATGCAAAGAGTGTAACTTTACTTTCAAAATCATTAAGACCACTTCCAGAAAAATTCCATGGATTAAAAGATCCAGATTTAAGATATAGACAAAGATATACAGATTTAATAATGAACCCAGAAGTTAAGAAAACATTTGAAGTAAGAAGTAGAATTATAAAAGAAATGAGAAATTTCTTAGATTCTAAGGGATATATGGAAGTAGAAACACCAATACTTAATACAATAGCAGGAGGAGCTACAGCAAAACCATTTATCACACATCATAATGCACTAGATATTGATATGTATTTAAGAATAGCACCAGAATTATATCTAAAAAGATTAATAGTAGGTGGATTTGATAAAGTTTATGAAATAGGACGTTTATTTAGAAATGAAGGAATGGATTTAAAACACAATCCAGAGTTTACATCTATGGAATTATATTCAAGCTATGAAGATTATAACGATATGATGGATATAACAGAAGAAATGGTATCTACAATTGCAAAAAACATATTAGGAACAACAAAAATTAACTATCAAGGAACAGAAATAGACCTTACGCCATCATGGAAAAGAATAACAATGATAGATGCAATAAAAGAAGTTACAGGTGTAGACTTTAATGAGGTAAATACAGACGAAGAAGCGGTTAAACTTGCAGAAGAAAGAAAATTAGTGGTTGACTATATTAAGAAAACAAGAGGAAATATAATAAATATTTTCTTTGAAGAATATGTAGAAGAAACTCTAATTCAGCCAACATTTATATGTGATTACCCAGTAGAAGTATCACCATTAACAAAAAGAAAACCAAGTGATCCTAGATTAACAGAAAGATTTGAGGTGTTTATTGGAGGACGTGAATATGGAAATGCATATTCAGAGTTAAATGATCCAATTGACCAATATGAAAGATTTAAAAAACAAGCTCAAGCAAGAGAAGCTGGAGACGAAGAAGCAAATATGATGGATGAGGACTTTGTTCAAAGTTTAGAAATAGGATTACCACCAACAGGAGGGCTTGGAATGGGAATTGATAGGTTAATAATGTTATTAACAGATTCTGCATCAATTCGAGACGTACTATTGTTCCCAACAATGAAACCGCTTGCAAGCGAAAAGAAACAAAAGAAAATTGAAAATAGTGAAGTAACAGATAATCATATATTTGAAATAAAAATAAATAGGGAAGATGCAATAAACTTATTAAAAAAATACAACAAAGAAGAATTCCATATAAAACATGCTATTACTGTTGAACAAATTATGAGATATTTTGCAAGAAAGTATAATGAAAACGAAGACTTTTGGGGGATTGCTGGATTATTACATGATATAGATTATGAAATGTATCCAGAAGAACACTGCGAAAAAGCACCAGAAATGTTAAAAGAAATTAATGCAAGTGATGAACTAATACATGCTATTTGTAGCCATGGATATGGTATATGTACAGATATAGAACCTGAACACAAGATGGAAAAGATATTATTTGCAACAGATGAACTATCAGGATTAATTGGTGCAGCAGCAAAAATGAGACCATCACAAAGTACAAAGGATATGGAACTACAAAGTTTGAAAAAGAAATATAAAGATAAAAAATTTGCTGCAGGCTGTTCAAGAGAAATAATTGCACGTGGAGCAGAATATTTAGGATGGGAATTAGACGAATTACTACAAAATACACTTGAAGCTATGAAAGAAATAGAGGATGAGATATTAAAAAGTATGTAGTGCTATGAGAGAGCAAACAAATAGTTAATAATGTGAAAAATGCTAGTATAAAGTAGGGAGGAAAATAAGTGTATAATTTTTCATTTGATAATAGAATTTTATATATTGTATTAGGAATAATGGTTGTAATGGGACTTGTAGGAATGAGTGCTCGGTAGTTTAATGGGATTATTATTAACATTGCCAGGAGTTATTATAGCAATTACATTCCACGAATTTGCACACGCATATGCAGCATATAAACTAGGTGATGATACTCCAAAAATGCAAGGAAGATTAAATTTAAATCCATTAAGTCACTTAGACCCAACAGGATTTATATTACTAATATTTGCACATGTTGGATGGGGAAAACCAGTACAAATAAACCCAAGAAACTTTGACAGAAAGTATTCTCAGGGAGGTCGGAGAGGCAATTGTATCGGTGGCAGGACCACTAATGAATTTTATACTTGCGATAGTATTTACGGTGATATACTTTGTATTACTAAAATTTGCAACGAGTTTTGTAATATCTCAAGTAGGAATGATTATAATTACAATAATACAATCTACAATAATAGTAAATGTAGGATTAGGAGTATTTAACTTAATACCACTTCCACCATTAGATGGAAGCAAAATATTTAGAAATTTTATGTCTTACAATGTAAAACAATGGTTAGATAAATATGAAAGAATATTTTATATAGTATTTCTAGTTTTATGGATTTCAGGACTCGCAGGAAAAATAATTTCTCCAATTATAGGAGCGATTGGGGCAGGATTAATTAATGTAATAGGAATGATGTTTGGAATGCACATATAGAAGATACGTAGGGGGATGCCCTGTGTCTACCCTCAAAGAAGAAAAATATTATGAAATAAGGCTGAACTTTAGGACTAGTCATTACAAAATAATGAAATTAAAAAGAAAGAGTAATAAAATGAAAAAAGATATTTATATGCTAGGAATTGAATCAAGTTGTGATGAAACTTCTGTATCTGTTGTAAAAAATGGTAGAGAGGTTCTTTCTAACGTTATAAATTCTCAAATCGAAATACATAAAAGATTTGGAGGAGTAGTTCCAGAAATAGCATCAAGAAATCACGTTGAAGCAATATCGGCAGTTACCAAAGAAGCGTTAGAAAAAGCTGGGGTAACATTTAATGATATAGATGTAATTGCATGTACATATGGACCGGGACTTGTGGGGGCGTTACTTGTAGGAGTTGCCTATGCTAAAGCATTAAGTTATGCATTAAATAAACCCTTAGTAGGCGTAAATCACATACAAGGGCATATTGCAGCAAATTATATAACATATAAAGAATTAGAACCACCATTCTTATGTGTTATCATTTCAGGGGGACACACACACCTTGTACATATAAAAGATTATACAGAGTTTGAAATACTAGGTAAGACTCGTGATGATGCAGTAGGAGAAGCTTTTGATAAAGTCGCAAGAGTTATAGGATTAGAATATCCAGGTGGGCCTAAGATTGATAAACTTGCAAAAGGGGGAGAACCAAATATAGAATTACCACATACATATTTTGATAATTTAGATTTTAGTTTTAGTGGAATAAAAACTAAAGTATTAAATTTACATCATAAGACCCCAGATATAAACAAACCAGATTTATGTGCCAGTTTTCAAAAAACAATTGCAGATATGTTAATAACAAATACTACTAAGGCAATTGAAATGCTAAATATAGATAAAGTGGCTTTAGCAGGAGGAGTATCTGCAAGTAGTTATATAAGAGAAAGATTTAAAAGTTTAGAAGAAGAACGAAATATAAAAGTATATTACCCTGATATGGGATTATGTACAGATAATGCGGCAATGATAGCATCAGCAGGATATTATAATTATATAAAGGGAAAAATAGCAGATTTAACATTAAATGCTATACCAAATTTAAAATTAGAGTAAGACGTCCGCTTTCAGTTAGTAATATATTTTTAATTTTTTAAAACACTTCGGCTTTCCCCAAAGAGTCTGTAAAAATACTTGTGTATTTTAACAGACTCTATTGGTCACCCACGTAAGCCTCGTCACTATTTTAAAAAATTAAAAATATATTACTAACTTCACGCTATTTTGTTTATTAATAATTATAGGAGGTACATTTATGGCTATTTTTGTAATAGCGGATTTACATTTATCATTTAAAAATCCAAAGCCTATGAACATTTTTGGAGATAATTGGGAAAATCATGAAGAAAAAATAAAAAATGATTGGTTAGAAAGAGTAACTGACAATGATTTAGTAATATTGCCAGGCGATTTTTCTTGGGCAATGAACCTAGATGACGCATATTTGGATTTTAAGTATTTAAATGATTTACCAGGAAAAAAATTATTATTAAAAGGAAATCACGATTATTGGTGGACTACAATGAAAAAAATGCATGAGTATTTAGAAGAAAATAATTTTAATACAATTGATTTTATTTATAATAATAGTTATTGTTTTCAAGATAAAATTATTGCAGGAACAAGAGGATGGACATTAAATAGTCTCGAAGGAGATGGAAAAATTTTAAATAGAGAATTAGGAAGATTAGAATTATCACTGCAAGAAGGACTAGAAAAATATGGAGATGATAAAGAAATATTAGTATTTATGCACTATCCGCCAATAACAAATTCTAGTTTATTAAATCATTTAGAACTAAAATTTGTGGAAGTAATGAAGAAATACAATGTATCAAGATGTATGTATGGACATTTGCACGCACATTCACACAAAGATGCAATTATAGGAAATATAGAAGGAATAGAATTTAATTTAGTAAGTGCAGATTATTTAGATTTTAAATTAATTAAAGTATAATAGAAACGAGGAATATTATGAAAAATATAGAAAAATGATTGGACATGTGAAAGAATAAATGAAGAAAATGTATGAATATAAATGAGGAATTGTAGATATACAATTCCTCATTTATATTTTTTATTTTTTAGTATCTTTAAAAATTTCTTTTACAGCACCTAAGCTAGAAAGAGCTTGGGTTGCTTCAAATGGAATAAATACTTTATTTGCATCTCCAGCAGCTACTTTTTCAAGAGCTTCTAAAGATTTAAGTTGTACTAATCTTTCATCTGGTTCTGCTTTTTTCATAGCTGCATAAATCATTTCAACTTCTTTTGCTTTAGCTTGAGCTACTTGTTTTATAGCTTCAGCCTCACCAGCTGCACGTCTTATTTTTGCTTCTTTATCAGCTTCTGCTTGTAAAATAGCAGCTTCTTTTTGACCTTCTGCAATTGTAATAGCTGATTGTCTTTCACCTTCTGCTTGAAGAATTAAAGCTCTCTTATTACGTTCAGCATTCATTTGTTTTTCCATTGCATCACGAATATCAGCAGGTGGTGTAATATCTTTAATTTCTACACGGTCAACTTTACAACCCCATTGATCTGTTGCTTCATCTAAAATAACTCTTAATTGATCATTTATAGCATCTCTTGAACTAAATGTTGCATCTAAGTCCATTTTACCAACAATATCACGTATTGTTGTAATTGCTAGATATTCAATACCTTTCTTTAAACTTTGAATTTCATATACTGCTTTTGCAGGGTCTGTAATTTTATAGAATACAACTGTATCAATTGTAATTGTAACATTATCTTTTGTAATAACTCCTTGAGGTGGAATATCCATTGTTTGTTGTTTAAGACTTACAACACTTCTTACGTGGTCGATAAATGGAACAATTATTGTAAGACCAGCATCTGCAATTTTATGATATTTACCAAGTCTTTCAATAATGTAAACCTCAGCTTGTTTAACGATTTTAATTGATTTAAATGCTATTACTAATATAATAACAAGTAATATGATTAAAAATGCCATAATTATTCCTCCTTATAAAATATATATTAATAAAAATACTAATATCGTAATTGATGTTGGAAGTTTGATGTTTGATGTTTGATGTGGGATGTTGGATTTAAGAAATTTCTTCAAAGAAACTTCTTAAATGTCTAATCTCCAACTTCTAACTTCTAATCTCTAATTTAGCTTTTACTACGGCTTTTACACCATTAATTTCTAATACTTCAACTTCGTTTCCAACTGGTATAATTTCATCTGATTTTGCACTCCAAATTTCAGTACCAATTTTTATTTGGCCAATACCAATTTTAGAGTTGATTTCTTTTGTAACAATTCCAGTTTTACCAACAACAGAATATGCATTAGTTTTTATAGTATCTTTACCGAGAAAATTTTTTAACAAATGGTTTTGTTAAAAATAGTAAGGCTGTTGATGTTATTAAAAACACTGTGGTTTGAATAATTATATTATCTGTAAATAAGCTAGTTATCATTGCAAATAACGCACCAATTCCAAACCAGAATACTAAAAATCCGTACAGTAATTATCTCTAAAATAAAAAATAATCCTGATATAATTAACCAGATTTGCCACATAGTATCGCCTCCTTATTAACTACATTACAATTATATCACGAAAAAAGCGAAAAATAAAGATATTTTGGAAATATTTTCTTGCTGTATTTAAAACATATTGCAAAAATATATAAATAATTGTAAAATAAGATAAAAGTTAATATCAAAAATGTTTTAATTTTCTAGTAAACTTATTAATCATCAAAAATCTAATAAAAATCCAAAAATAAATAAAAAGAGTAGGAGGTAAGAAAAATCAAAATAAAACTTTCAAAAAGATTTACAAAAAAACAAGAAAAATACGTAAAATCTATTGACAAAGAAGCAAATAGGTATTATGATTTACTTATAAGAAAAGACATAGCAAAATTTACTTATTATGATTATTTGAAATTAGAAAAGGAACAAGCAAAAGAAAAAAATACGTTAAAAGAAGTGAGTTCACAATATGAAATAACTAATAATTACAACATACATCATAAGCACGATAAAACATACCGTAAATGTTTAGGAAGTAAAAGAAATGTAGCATATATAATAAACAAAGCATTAAAACCCAAAAAACAAATAAAAGAAGAGGAACTAGAAAAATATAGTAATAGGTATATAACAGAACAATTATTAGATAAAGAAACAGACATAGTATATAAATTAAAACAAAAAGAAATATATTTTCTAATAGAACATCAAAGTAAAATAGATTATTCGATGCCATATAGAATAGAAGAGTATAAGATAGAAATAATGAAAAGTGCGATAGACTTAAGAAAAGTAAAAACAAAAAACTATAAAATACCAGTAGTAATACCAATAGTAATATACACAGGAAAAGAAAAATGGAAAGTAGGATTAGAGCTAAATAACATATATGATAGAAGATTAGAACATATAAATATGTTACAATATAACTTAATTGATATTAATAATTATACAAAAGAAGATCTATTAGAAAGTAAAAACTTTATGGATAAAATATTTTTAATAGAAAAAACAGAAGATACAAAAGAATTAACAAAAATAATGCAAAAAGTTGTAAAACAAGTAAAGACAGAAGAAGACAAAAATAATTTAAAAATGCTAATAAAAAAAGCATTAAAACCTAAAATGCAACAAGAAGAAATAGAAAACTTAATAAACGAAATAGAAGGAGGAAAAAGAAATATGTTTGCAGTAGAAGAGATGGTAATAAAAGAAAATATAAGATTGAGAGAAGAAGGAATAAAAGAAGGAAGAAAAAGAACAATTATTCAAATTGCAAAGGAGATGAAAAAAAACAACATTGCAATAGAATTAATAGAAAAAATAACAGGATTAACAAGAAAAGAAATAGAATAAAATAGTTAAATTTCAATAGTTAGGGTGGAAAATTTTAAAAGTTTTATGCCTTTTCTTTTTTATGCAATATGTATGGATAGAAAAAATAAAATACTATCAATTGTATGTAGTGAATAAACTTGATTTACAAAAAAATTATATAATAAAAAAATAATTTCTTAAAATTTTTTAAATATATTCCCGAAAAAAGTATTTTATGATATAGTATAAAAGTATTATAAAATATTAAGGAGAATTATGATGAATTTTATAAAAAAAGTGTGGAAACAATTATTAGTAGTAGTGGTTCTATTAATAGTAGTAGCAGTAATATTAATAGTATCGCCGAACTTTAAAAAAGATCCAAATGAAGGGAAAATTAACTTTATTATTAATAATAATAATGTAACAGCTAAAATGAAATATGAACTATTTATAAATGATAATGGTGTGGTTTATGTATCAAAAGATGATATGGCAAACTATTTTGATGGACAAATTTATTATGATAAAGATAATAATCAACTTATAACTACATCAGATACTAAAGTGGCAGTAATATCTTTAAATGAAAAAACAATGAAAGTAAATGGAACAACAGTAAAATTGTTAGGAACAGTTATAAAAAAAGATGGTGAAATATATATACCTATTTCAGAACTTCAAAAAGTTTATAATATAGAAGTGGTAAATATTAATAATTCTGTTGTAACAGTAGATTCATTAGATAGAGAACTTACAAAAGCTGATGTTTCTAAAAAGGTAAGTGTAAAATATAATACAAAACTTATTTCAAAGACAGTTGATAAAGTTGAAGAAGGAGAAAAAGTAGTAGTAGTATCTGAAAAAGATGGATGGGCAAGAGTTAGAACTGCAAATGGAAAGCTTGGATATATTAAAACAGATAAATTAACAAATGTAGTAAAAGTAAGAGAAAAAATTGAAAAAGAATCACAAATTAAAGGAAAAATTAATTTAGTATGGGACTATTATTCAGAATATGTATCTGCACCTAATAGAGCTAGTACTACTATTACAGGAATAAATGTTGTATCACCAACGTTCTTTGCATTAAAAAACGATGAAAACTTAAGTATAATTGATAAAGCAGAGAAAGGTGGAGCAGAATATGTAAAATGGGCAAAAGCTAATGAATATAAAGTGTGGGCATTATTTTCTAACGAATCAATGAAGACAGTTACATCTAGTGTATTAAATGACTATTTTCAAAGAGAAAAAATGATAGAAGAGATTGTTAGATTAGCTTTAAAGTATGAAGTAGATGGAATTAATGTCGATTTTGAATATATGAATATGAATGACAAAGATGTTTTTTCAAGATTTATTATAGAACTTGCACCACGACTAAGAGAATATGGAATAGTAACAAGTGTTGATGTAACTGCACCAGATGGTAGTGAAAATTGGTCATTATGTTATGATAGGGATTTACTTGCAAATGAGGCTGATTATATAATGTTTATGGCATATGATCAACATGGAACATCAAGTTCTAATGCAGGAACAGTAGCAGGATGCGATTGGGTAGAAGCAAATATTAAGAAATTTATAGGGCAAGAAGCAGTACCAAAAGAAAAAATTATTTTAGGTATGCCACTTTATACAAGGTTATGGAGAACAGATAATAATGGAAAATTAACAAGTTCAGTAATTAATATGAATAAAATAGAGCAAACATTACCAAAGGATGTTACAAAAACATGGGATGAAGATAAGAAACAATACTATGTAGAATATGTAAGTGGGAACTATACATATCAAATGTGGATAGAAGATGCAAAATCAATTGAAGAAAAATTAAATTTAATAAATAAATATGAACTAGCAGGAGGAGCATTCTGGGAAAAAGACAGAGAAACAGATGATATTTGGAACATAGCTAAAGAGATTTTACAAACTAAATAAAAAATATATAAACATACAAATAAAAAATCAAAATTGGAAAGAAATATATAAAAAAGTATTGCACAAGCAGTACTTTTTTGATATAATAACAAAGTTAAAAAATACACACATAAAGTTAGCTTTCGTTTGTGCTTGCAAAATGTAAGTGTGCGTAAGTGTTTAAAACTTTATGGAGGTAGAAAACTAAAGGAGGAATTTAAAATGGCAGTAGTTGCAATGAAACAATTACTTGAAGCAGGTGTACACTTTGGACACCAAACAAGAAGATGGGATCCTAGAATGGCTGAATACATATTCCAAGCTAGAAATGGTATCCATATTATCGATTTACAAAAAACATCAAAGAAAATTGACGAAGCGTATAGCTTTGTTAAAGAACAAGCAGAAGAAGGAAAAGATATTCTTTTCGTAGGAACAAAAAAACAAGCACAAGAATGTGTAAAAGAAGCAGCAGAAACTTGTGGAATGTATTTTGTTAACCAAAGATGGTTAGGAGGAATGCTAACAAACTTTGGAACAATTCAAAAAAGAATAGAAAGACTTAACGAATTAGAAAAAATGCAAGAAGATGGAACATTTGATGTTTTACCTAAAAAAGAAGTTATTCTATTAAAGAAAGAAATGGAAAAACTAGAAAAGAACTTAGGCGGAATTAAAGATATGAAAAAAATGCCTGGAGTTATGTTTGTAGTAGATCCTAAAAAAGAAAGAATAGCTATATTAGAAGCTCGTAAATTAAACATCCCAGTTGTAGGACTTGTAGATACAAACTGCAATCCAGGAGATGTTGATTATGTTATACCAGGAAATGATGATGCAATTCGTGCTGTAAAACTAATTACAGAAGTTATAGCAAATGCAGTTATTGAGGGGAAACAAGGAGAAAGCTTTGAACCAAGCCAAGAACAAGAAATAGAAAATGAAGAACCAACGCATATAGAAGAAGTTGTAGCAGAAGCTAGTGCAACTTCAGCAGAATAATAAATATTATAAAATAGCGGGCGACTATGTTAAGTGACGTGTAAGAACGACTAATAGTTACCCGCATTAAAAAAATAAATGGATTTGCTGGTATACAATCTAAAACAAAAATATGTAGAGGTAAGTTATGTTTATCCATTTAGAAAATTTAATAAAAAGAGAAGAGGTAGGGGTAGGCCCTGTGTCTGCCCTTTAGCAAAATTTAATAAGGAGGAAAAAATATGGTTACAGCAACATTAGTAAAAGAATTAAGAGAAAAAACAGGTGCAGGAATGATGGACTGCAAAAAAGTTTTAACAGAAACAGATGGAGACATGGAAAAAGCAATTGAATTATTACGTGAAAGAGGAATAACAAAAGCTGCCAAAAAAACAGATAGAATAGCAGCAGAAGGAATAGTTGCAGCATATGTAGCAGAAGATGGCAAAGTAGGAAGTGTTGTAGAAGTAAATTCTGAAACAGACTTTGTTGGAAAAAATGAAGAATTTAGAAGCTTTGTTGCAGACGTTGCAGAACAAGTAGCGAAAGAAAATCCTACAAATGTAGAAGAATTATTAAACCAGAAATCAATAAAAGATTCAAATAAAACTGTACAAGAAGTTTTAACAGAAAAAATAGCAACAATAGGAGAAAACATTACTATAAGAAGATTTGAAAGATTTGAATCTAATGGTCTTGTAGAAAAATACATTCATGGGGACGGAAAAATTGGTGTACTTGTAGAATTGGAAAATGGAGATAGAGAACTTGCAAAAGATATTTGTATGCAAATAGCAGCTGCAAAACCAGAATTCTTAGATAGAGCATCAGTTCCAGTTGACCGTGTAGAAAAAGAAATGGAAATACTAAAAGTTCAAGCAATGAATGAAGGAAAACCAGCTGAAATAGCAGAAAAAATGGTACAAGGAAGAATAGGAAAATTCTACGGAGAAATATGCCTTGTTGAGCAAGCATTCGTAAAAGATCCAGAAATGAAAGTATCAAAATTAGTAGAATCAAAAGGAGCAAAAATAGTAAGATTTGCAAGATTCGAAAAAGGTGAAGGAATCGAGAAAAAAGAAGAAAACTTTGTAGAAGAAGTTATGAATCAATTAAAATAATTAAAAATATTAAAATTTGTTTAAAATTGTTGTAAATTTTAATAAAAATTGATATACTAAAGTGGAAAAAATAGTATATCAATTTTTTTTATTTTAAGGAGGAAAAAATTATGGAAAATGAAAATGTAGAAAATGTAAATGAAGAAGTTTTAGTAGAGGCAGAAACTAATAATGGGATAAAAATATCAGCTGATGTTGTAGCTGTTATTGCAGGTGTTGCTGTATCAGAAGTACCAGGAGTTTTTGGGATGGCAGGAGGATTTGCAGGAGGAATAAGTGAAGTTTTAAGTGGAAAGAAAAATTTATCTAAAGGAATTAAAGTTGAAGTAGGAGAAAAAGAAACTAAAATAGATGTAAACATTATAGTTGAATATGGTACAAGAATTCCAGATGTTGCATTTGAAATTCAAAATAGAGTTAAAAAAGCTGTTGAAACAATGACAGGTCTAAAAGTAGTTGAGACAAATGTTCATGTTCAAGGTGTTAATACAGATAATCAAGGAACAGAAGAAGCAAAAATAGAAGAATAGAAAACACAAAATATTTTGGTTTTTTTAGAAAGGAACAATTATGAAAGTATTGGATAAAATAGCATTAGTACTATTTTCAAGTATTGTATTAATCGTATCTATTCTATTTTGCTTTGTAATATTTGGTTGGATTAATATAGATATAATAGCACTATATATAAAACAAGGACTAAATAATCCTGTGGTTTCAAATATTACATTAGTAGTTTTAGTAGTATTTATTTTACTTGCAATTAAGGGCATATTCTATACTAGTACCAAAAGAGAAAATGGAGCAGAAAAAGGGATATTAATACAAAATGAAAATGGAAAATTATTTATATCAAAAGATACAATAAATAATATGGTTAGTGGAGTTGTAAAACAAGTAAATGGAGCAGAAGATATTTCATCAAAAGTTTTATTAACAAAAGAAGGAGCTATAAGTATCGATGTTACTCTATATGTAACACAAGAAGTGGTTATAAAAGATTTATCAAATGAATTACAACAAAAAATAAAAGAAACAATAAAAAAATCAATGGATATAGATATACAATCAGTAAATATTAGTATAAAAAATATAACTCGGGAAAGTTAATCAAGAAGTAAAAGAGAGTTAGTGTATAAAAGGAATGATATTGAATGGATGGTTTTAAGAAATTTGTAAGCGAATATGCAGGAGCAATTATTGGTGGAATAATTGCGTTTATAATATTATGTACAAGATTATATGAAGTAATAGTAGGAATAATATTAGTTGCGTTAGGAATATTTATAGGGAACTATGTACAAAAAAACAAATATGATGTAAAAGAAAAACTAAAAAGCTTTATAGATAGAATATAAAATAAACTGAGAAGGGGAAAGGTATGAACAGATCTAAAGGAAGAGAACAAGCCTTTAAACTATTATATAGTACAGAAATACAACACGAAACAAGTGAAGAACAAGTAGAGCTATATTTAGAAAATAATGATATTCTAGATAAAAAAACAAGAGAATATATTGTAGATGTTATTAATGGAATAAAACAAAATGAAGAAGAAATCAACAAATTAATAATAGATAATTTAAAGAAAAATTGGCAACTAGAAAGAATACCAAAAATAAATATAGCTTTATTAAAACTTGCGATATATGAAATTGTATATAAAGAAATACCTTATAAGGTTGCAATTAATGAGGTAGTTGAACTTGCAAAAAAATATGGTGAAGATAATGCACCTGTTTTTATAAATGGAATACTTGCGAGTGTTGTAAAAACTAAATTAAATTAAAAGGAAGAAATATATGGATTATAAAGCTATAACAGTAACAGATTTAAATAAATATATAAAAGATAAGGTTGCAAGTGATGAATATCTAAATAATGTGTTAGTAAAAGGAGAAATATCAAATTTTAAAAATCATTATACAGGTCACTTATATTTTACTCTTAAAGACGATAATTCTTTAATAAAATGTATTATGTTTAAATCATTTGCTGAAAGACTTAAATTTACACCAAAAGACGGAATGAAGGTTATGGTATTTGGAACTGTATCTGTTTTTGAAAGAGATGGTGTATATCAAATATACTGTAAAGCAATGCAAGAAGAGGGAATGGGAAGTTTATATAAGGCATATGAAGAATTAAAACTAAAATTAGAAAAAGAAGGACTATTTGATGTAAAATATAAAAAGAAAATTCCGTTTATGCCTAAAGTAATAGGAGTTTTAACTTCTCAAACAGGTTCTGTAATAAAAGATATTATAAATGTAAGTACAAGAAGAAATCCAAATGTGTATATACGTTTATTTCCTGTACCAGTTCAAGGTGAAGGTGCAGGAATAAAAATTGCAGAAGCTATAAAATATATGAATGACCAAAATTTAGCAGATGTGTTAATACTTGCAAGAGGAGGAGGCTCACTTGAAGATTTATGGCCATTTAATGAAGAGGTAGTTGCGAGAGCAATTTTTGAATCTAATCTTCCAATAATATCAGCAGTAGGGCATGAAACTGATTTTACAATAGCAGATTTCGTAGCTGATTTAAGAGCACCAACACCATCTGCAGCAGCAGAACTTGCTGTTACAGATGTAGAAGAATTAAAACTGAAAATTCTAGGATATAATAATAGGTTTAAACTAGCATTAAAGAAAAAAGTAGAATTAATGCGCCTAAAATATGAAAAATGTATGGCAACTAGAGTGTTTAAAGAACCATTACAAAGAATAAATGAACAATATATAAGAATAGATATGTTAGTAAGGAGCTTACAACATAGTATCATTAATAAATATAAAGACAGAAAAAATGAAATGATAACATTAGTGTCAAAACTAGATTCATTAAGTCCATTAAGAACATTGACAAGAGGATATTGTATTGCACAAAGTGATGGAAAAGCAGTAAAATCAATTAATGATATAAAAAAAGACCAAGAAGTAGATTTAAGATTTATAGATGGAAGTAAGAAAGCAAAAATATTATAAAGTATTAGAATCTTGAAAGGAGATAAATAATCTGTGAAAGAAGAAGCAAGTTTTGAAGAAACTATAAAAAACTTAGAACAAATTGCAAATGAATTAGAAAAGGGAGATTTAAATTTAGATGAATCAGTAACTAAATTTGAAGAAGGTATGAAATTATCTAAAATGTGTAATGATATCTTAGAAAGTGCAGAAAAAAGAATATCAATACTAGTAAAAAAAGATGATGGATTGACAGAAGAGAATTTTAATGTAGAATAGAAAGATTAAGTTCTATATAAATTATAACATATAGAACCCCAGTTGCTTCGCGACAGCCCACTTAAGTAAAAGGGCATTTACTCTATTAGTTATAATTAACTATAAATATTAATTTGATATAAAAACTGAAAGGGGAAAACATGGAGGATATAATTCAATTTAAATATTTATACACCCCATTATTATTATGGGCAGGTATACAAACATTTAAAGTAATTTGGGATTTAGTTACAACAAAACAATTTAATTTTAAACGAATTATTGGAGCAGGAGGGATGCCAAGCTCACATTCTGCAGTAGTAACATCTGTTGCAACATTAATAGGGAAATATGAGGGAATTACAACACCATTATTTGCACTATCAGTTGTATTTGCATTTGTTGTAATGTATGATGCAGCAGGAGTTCGTAGAGCAGCAGGAAAACAAGCAAAATTATTAAATAAAATAGTAAATACACCAGGTTTAACAAATATACAAGTGCAAGAAAAATTAATAGAAGTGCTAGGTCATACACCAAAACAAGTATTAGTAGGAGCATTAATTGGAATAATAGTCCGGATTAATTGTCTAGAATAGTTAAAGAACGAAAAACGAATAAGAATTGTATGGTATGGTCAGGTGTAAGCGTCGACCTAAAGGAAAGGAAATAGAAAAATGGGAGATATTGAAATAGCAAGAAGTGTAAAATTAAAACCAATTACAGAGGTTGCAGAAAAACTAAACATAGATGAGGAATATATAGAAAACTATGGTAAATATAAAGCAAAAATTTCAGACAAAATATTTGAAAAAATAGGAAATAATAAAAATGGAAAATTAATATTAGTTACAGCAGTTAATCCTACACCTTTAGGAGAAGGAAAAACTACTATTTCCATAGGACTTGCTGATGGATTATCAAAAATAGGAAAAAAATCAGTGTTAGCATTAAGAGAGCCATCACTTGGACCTGTATTTGGTGTAAAAGGAGGAGCAACTGGTGGAGGATATGCACAAGTAGCTCCAATGGAGGATATAAATTTACATTTTACAGGAGATATTCATGCAATAACTTCTGCAAATAATCTACTTTCAGCAATGATAGATAATCATATCTATTTTGGAAATGAATTAGGATTTAAAAAAGTAGTATGGAAAAGATGTGTAGACTTAAATGATAGACAATTAAGAAAAATAGAATGTGGTTTGTCTGGAGAAAAAAATGTAGTTCCAAGAGCAGATGGGTTTGACATAACAGTTGCATCAGAAATAATGGCGATACTATGCTTATCTAATGATATATATGATTTAAAGAAAAAAATTGGGAATATAATAATTGGTTATAATGAAAAAGAAGAACCAATTAGAGCAAGCGATTTAAAAGCAGAAGGAAGTCTGGCTGTTTTATTAAAAGATGCAATTAAACCAAACTTAGTTCAAACATTAGAGCATACACCAGCCTTTATACATGGAGGACCATTTGCTAATATTGCACATGGCTGTAATAGTGTAATGGCAACAAAAATGGCGTTAAAATTAGGAGATTATGTTGTAACAGAAGCTGGATTTGGAGCAGATTTAGGTGCCGAAAAATTCATTGATATAAAATGTAGAACAGCAGGAATAAAACCATCAGCAGTAGTATGTGTTGCAACAATGAAAGCACTAAAATATCACGGTGGAGTAGCAAAAGAAGATATACAAAAAGAAAATATTGAAGCTTTAGAAGAAGGAATACATAATTTATTAAAACATATAGATAATATTAAAAACAAATTTGGATTAAATGTAATAGTTGCAATTAATAAATATGTAGACGATACAGAGGCCGAAGTAAACTTATTAAGAACAAAATTACAAGAACAAGGAATAAATCTAAGTTTAGTAGAAGCATGGGGAAAAGGAGGAGTTGGTGCAAAAGATTTAGCTTCTCAAGTAGTAGAGTTATGTGAAAAAGAAGATAATGCAAAATTTGTATATGATTTAGAAGATAGTATAGAAACAAAAGTAGAAAAAATAGCTAAAAATATATATGGTGCAGAGGGAGTGGAATTTTCAAAAGAAGCTATAGATACGATAAAAACAATTGATAAATTAGGATATGGAAATTTACCAGTATGTATAGCAAAAACTCAATATTCTTTCTCAGATGATCCAAATAATCTATTATGTAAGGAACCATTTAAAATTCATGTTTCAGAAGTAAACTTAAGAACTGGTGCAGGATTTATTGTAATACTAACAGGAAAAATATTTACAATGCCAGGACTTCCAAAAGTTCCATCAGCTGAATTTATAGATATAAATGAAAATGGAGAAGTAGTAGGGATATTTTAAAAATAAAATCTGTATAAAAACACTTCATTTGGAGAAAATACTAAAAAATAGTATTTATCTAAATGGAGTGATTTTTTTGAAAAATATTAAAAACAAAATATTTGTTAATAAAACGGCAATTATAAGTATTAGTTTAGTACTATTATTGTTTTTACTATATAACATATTTAGTGCAAGTATAGTATTAGGTTTATCCAAATATGGTTCAAGAGGGGAAGAAGTACGTACTATACAAACAAAATTAAAACGTTGGGGATATTATAATGGAAATGTTGATGGGATTTATGGTAGCCAGACTCTTGCAGCGGTAAAATATTTCCAAAGTAAAAATGGATTAGTAGTAGATGGAATTGCAGGAACAAAAACTTTACAAGCTATGGGAATTTATAATTCTTCAGGAAATTCTAGTAGTTCATCATATTCAAGTGATTTAAATTTATTAAGTAGATTAGTTTATGGAGAAGCAAGAGGAGAACCATATCAAGGGCAAGTAGCAGTTGCAGCAGTAGTACTAAACAGAGTAAAAAATTCTAGTTTTCCTAATACTGTATCAGGAGTTATATATCAAAAAGGAGCATTTAATGTTGTAGATGATGGGCAAATAAACTTAACACCAAATAGTACAGCGAAAAAAGCAGCACAAGATGCGTTAAATGGATGGGATCCATCATATGGTTCAATTTACTATTTTAATCCATCAACTGCAACAAACCAATGGATATGGTCAAGACCACATGTTGTAACAATAGGAAAGCATAGATTTTGTAAATAAAATCTATGCTTTCTTCTATTTCATTTCTACAAATTTTATATCTTTCTCTTCATATTCCTCAGGTTTTAGTCCGTACAGTATGTTTCATATGGTCAAGTAAGAAAATCATTATAACACTAAATATACATCCAAGTATCACATATACATATGAAGTAGTAGTTACATTTAATAAGCAAGAACAAATCATACATATTCCAGCCCTTAATAAACTATAAGGAAGCTCAAGTGCAGAGTATATTTTTGTTCTCATAGATGAATTAGAAAAGCTGTTTAAATATCTCTTTATTAATGTATAATAAGGTCCTTTTACTGCACATTGTAAAGCAAGCATTATTAAAATTATTTCTAAAGTTAAACTATAATTAAGTCCAATAATTTCGCATAGTCCAATAACTATCATAGAAAGAGTAACAATAAGTCCAAAAACAGTCAAGGTTCTGTTTTTAAATCTATTGTGAAACCACGATTGTTTACTTGAAGATATACCAGAAATAATTTGAAATGCAGCATATGTAATTCCAAAGTATTGTTCTGGCAAATGTATATCTGTAAATATACTACTACTTAAACTAGAACGTAGAGATAAAATACTAGTTAATAAAGAGTAATATATGATCAAGCTTTTTAATCTACTAGACCTGAAAATAAACTTAAATCCGCTGTTTTATATCATTAATATTATCTAACATAGAAATTTTTTCAGTATTTGTTTTTTCTACTTCTTTAAATTTAAAAGATAGTAAAGTAGATAAAACACAAAGCCCAAAACAAAGAAACATTGGTAAATATCCATTTATTACAAATAAAAATCCAGTAGTTAAAGAAGTAATAGCATCAATATAATAATAGTAAGATGAACTTTTACCATCTATTTTAGAGAAAATATCATTTCTTTTATTAGATTTTTCAATTGAATCATATAAAAGGTTTGTTTCAGTTAACGATTTTAAAGAAAAACCTAAAGCTGATAAAAATTGAGAAACTATAAGTATAGTTATTCCATCTGCAAATATCCATAGTAGTATACTAGCAGCAACAAAAATATTACCCAATATAAGAGATAATCTATTACCTAATTTATTAACAATAGCGGTATTTGGAATCTGTAAAATAAATTTGAATATTGGATAAAATGCATCAACAAATAAAACATCAGCAGCACTAATTCCTTTTGTATTAGTTAAAAATAAAAAAGAAACTGCATAATAAAATAGCAAATCCCATGAAATTGCCTTATAAAATGGAAATAATTTTATATTATATTTTTTATTTTGTATAAGAGTTTGTTCGTTCATTATATTCTCCTTTTATCTAAAACAAAAGCGAACATTAATAATATTTTTGTTCTAAATATTTGAAAGTTCACGTCTTTGTTCGCTTGCGGAAATTGCAAAGCAATTTTCTGCGGAATATATTTATTATTATATAATAAGTAAAAATCTTTGTAAATAACTTTGTAATATAAATTGACAAAAGCTATATATATTGATAATATAATAATGAATTTATAAACAAAAGAAATTGAATAAAAGAATAGGAGATAAATTATGATTTTATATCCAAATTTATATATAAATAGTGTTAAAGATATTGAATATGAAATGCTAAACAAAAACAATATAAAAGGATTAATATTAGATGTAGATAATACTCTTTTAGATTATTATAAAAATATGCCAGAGGGAATAGAAGAGTGGTGCAAAAATTTAAAGGAAAAAGGTATTAAATTTTGTATTGTATCAAATAGTAACAATAAAGATAAAGTAAATAATGTATCAAAAAGATTAGGAATACCATATATATTTTTTGCAAAGAAACCCCTAAAGGGAGGGCTAAATAAAGCAGCAAAACTAATGGAACTAAAAAATAACGAAGTTGCAGTTGTTGGAGATCAAATTTTTACAGATATTTTAGGTGCTAATAGATGTAAAATGTTTTCAATATTAGTAGATCCAATAAATGAAAAAGATATGTTTGTAACAATAATAAAAAGACCAATTGAAAACTTAATAAAGAAGAATTACAAAAAGCAATCATAATTTTGTTGTTTTATATAAGACTGCTCAAGTTTGCTGATACAAATATTATTTTTAAAAATTATAATGAGAGGAGAAAAATAAATGTATATTAATGATGTGCATATATTAGCTTATGTAGCTTTTGCAATAATAGGAATAGTCATAGCAAGTTTTATAAACTGGTGTAATGATAGAATGGTTGAAAATAAAAAGATATTTTCAAAGGACATGCTAGATAAAACAAAAAGAAAAAAGCCAAATTATATATTAATGATAATAATGGCAGTATTATATATAGCTCTTGTATATTTTTTTGGAATTCATCATAGGGTATATGAAAACCTAAATTTAATTAAATTTTCACTTTTAATTCCAATGTTAATATCTGCATTAATGATAGATTATAAACTACAAATCATTCCTAATAGGCTTAACCTAACAATGTTTGAAATAGGATTATTTTTAACATTTTTATATGGAGTAACGAATGTTAATATAGCAGTTAATATGTTACTTGGAATGATAGCAGGTGGTGGAATATTTTTAATTATAACATTACTTGGAGGACTAATTGCAGGTAAAGAAGCAATGGGATTTGGCGATGTAAAATTAATGGGAGCATTAGGACTTTATTTTGGGCTTAGTGGAATTATAGTAATATCATTAATAGCATTCTTATTAGGAGCAATAATAAGTATAATTCTACTTATTATTAAAATAAAAAAATCTAGTGAATACATACCATTTGGACCATTTATAGTAATTGCCGCTTTAATTGTATTGTTTGTTCCATTTGAGATATTAGTTACAATTTTGCTTAAAGTATTTACATTAGGAATGTATAGGGGATAGATTATAGAGAGGAATGAAGTTAATATGAACCAAAAACTGAAATGGTTAAGAGATAAAATATCACGTATGGATATGGAGGGTATGATAGTTTCTAATCCTGTAAATATTAAATACTTAATAGGTGTAGATGCAGAAGGTGTTTTACTATTAACTAGAAAAGAAAATGTATATATAACAGATGCAAGATATATAGAAAAAGTTAATAGTATGCTAACAATAGATGATGAAATTATTGTAACTAATATAATGGATGTATCAAAAGAAGACTATGAAAACTTTTTTATGTTTTGTGAAAATGTTGGGTTTGAAGAAAATTATTTAACATATGCAAAATATAAAGATTATATGCAACGCTATAAAGTACATAACTTTGTTGAAACAGAAAATATAATAGAAAAGCAAAGAATGATAAAAGATGAATATGAAATAAGTTGTATAAAAAAAGCGTGTGAAATTACAGATGATTGTTTTAAATATATACAAACTTTTATAAAAAAAGGAATGACCGAAAAACAAATTGCTTGGGAAATTGAACAATATTTTGTAACACACGGAGCAGATGGACTTAGCTTTGATACAATAGTTGCATCACGGACCAAATTCATCTATGCCACATGCAGTTCCAACAGATAGAAAGATTGAGTCTGGAGACATTATTACAATAGATTTTGGTTGTAAATATAAAGGGTATTGTTCAGATATGACAAGAACCATATTTGTGGATTTTGTACAAGATTATATAAAACCAGTATATGATTTAGTATTAAAAAATCAACAATTAACATTAAAAGAATATTATGATGGAGCAAATATTCGCATGCTTTCTAGAATGGTAGAAAATGATTTTAAACTTAACAGATTTGATTTAGTTCATGCTTTAGGCCATGGAGTAGGGCTAGATATTCACGAAGAACCAGTAATCAGTTCAAAAAGAGGAGAGTTTATTTTAAAAGAAAATATGGTAATAACAGATGAGCCAGGTATATATATAAGTGGTAAATTTGGAGTAAGAATAGAAGATACAGTATTAATTGGTAAAAATGGAGCAGAAGTTTTAACTAGGTCAAATAAAGATTATGTGATTATATAAAATAATCTAATCAAAACAAAAAAGCCAGAATTGAAGTTTCAAGTTCTGGCTTTTTTGTTTTGATTTTTTAGCTGTTCAAGTTTTCACTTAATTCAGTACATGTAGAAATTTTGGTGGCTAAGATCTGCATATTGTTAAATGAAGAAAAAATAGCAAAGTATGGTGTAGTTTGATTAATCCAGTTAAATACTTCTACTGCATTTTCTTCATTTATAGTTGCAAGCTTGTGCTTTACGTTTTCGATATCTTCTCTTTTGAAAAGAACAGTTTTACCGAAAGGCTTCGCATGTTCATCATCTAAACAAAGATTTCCATCTGCACTTTCTCCATATTCCAAAAGATAATCAATATCAATTTGAAAATTGATTTTATTGGCTAAAAAATCATCGAGAAGCTGATTCTTATATGCCATAGTTGCAGCAATTGCCTTGTCCTTAAGTTGTAATGTTACATCGTGCATTTTTGAAGTTCTCCTCTCTTAATATAAATAATATAAAAAATTTATAATAATAAAGTATATCACATAGTATGTAAAAAGTCAAAAAATGTATGGCAATCGCTTAAAAATTTATGTACAAAGTGAAAAAATGTAGTATAATGT
>CAOKRC010000025.1 GCA_948471035.1 uncultured Clostridium sp. | reverse complement strand
CATTTGCACTTGTAGTATTTATTTCATCATTAGCACAATCAATATAAGCATTATTCTCGTCTAAAAAGGTCATTAAATTTTCCCAATCATAAATACTTCTAGTTATTCTATCTAGCTTTAGAGCAACAACAGTATTTATCTTTTTAGCTTTAATATCATTTTTTAATCTTTCAAAATCTGGTCTATGATTACCCGTTTTGGCACTTATTCCAGCATCCTCATAATAATCTACTATTTCATAACCTTTGAATTTACAAAAAGTTTCTAGTCTTTCTTTTTGCTCTGGCAAACTAAATCCGTTCTCTTGCTTGTTCATCTGTCGAAACTCTCATATACAATCCACATTTTTTCTTTTCTTCGTTCAATTTTCAAACCTCCTTATAAAACAAAAAGAGACATCAAAGTACACGAGTACTACTGACATCTCTTAAATCCATTTATCATAAACTAAAATATAAGAACCTCACCACACTACACAATCAAAGCTTGTGAGTGTGGTACCGAGAACCTTTTTACTTTCGTAATAATAATGCACTATAATATAATCTTTTCAAAGTACTCATATATATAACTCTTGCCAAGTAAATATAAATTTTTCATTGATTATATTATACTACGATTTTAAGAAATGTCAAATATTTACATTTATATATTTTTCAAATATTCTTCTAACTCTGATAATTTAATCTTTTGAGTCAAGTTAGAAATGTAAACATCGTTTGAATAATTAAAAACTAAAAAAGTAATATTTTTAATAATCACTCTATGTGGCTCAATATATGTAAGATTAGTTCTTTCTAATTTTCTAATGCTACCATTGATAAAAGTAGGAGTAACTTTTGAAAACTCACATATAAATTCAAGTCGTTGTTTTAGACATTCCTCAAATTCTAGTTCTTGCTTAATTATCTTCATTTCAAGCACCATCCTTTCATTTGGATGATTTTAATATTGTTTTTAGGCAACAAAAAAATCAACCAGATTTTATTTTCTGATTGATTTCTGTATCACATCTATTCAATTTAGTTCGAACAGATACGTCGTTGGTGCGGTTTTCTTACAGGTTACGAACTTTTTTACTCTCTTTCTAAATTATGAGTTAATTATACATAATCTCATATAGAAAAACAATACATTTTTCAAATTTTATTTTATAATATCACATTATAATAAAAATAAAACAAAGAGTATAACTTGAAAATATTCTACTCCTTGTTTCTGCTAATCAAATACATTTTACTATTCTATACAATATATCTATGACTTTCTTAACATATTCACTATTATAATTTAATACTATACTTATAAAAGCTATAATAACTAAAGTTATCCAAAGAATTGAAAAAATAACCGTAATCTTCCTAACATTCTTTTTGTTTTTAAGATATTCTTTATCATTTTTAAATATTGTTACTATATCTTGTTCATCTAATATATCTCTATACGATTCTTTTAAATCATCATAATTTTTCTTATATGATAAAAATTTATAATATGTTTCAATTATAGTTATTACTAGGTAAAATAGAGAGCCTAGTAATATAACAAATATAATTGTAATAATATCTTTTGTAAAAATATTGTTTAAAGGAGTATCTGAAACAATATTTGCAATTATTGTCCCTAAAATAAAAGTTATAAAAGCAACAATATTCTTTTCAAAATTGCCTATAAAATTACCTATAATATCATTTATTTGATTTGATGTATTCATTATAAATGCTGTTAATTCTTTTTTTAATTCAATATATTTATCCACATTTTCTTTTAAATATATATTATAATTAGATTTTATAGCTAGAAAAGTCTTCTCGTCTACATCTAAAATATCAGTATATTTGCAATACATACTAATTACATTTCTAGTTAATGCAACTTTATCACACTCATTAGCATCTTGAAAAATCCACTCATATATTTTATAAAATTCTTCATATTTATCTAAATAATTAAAATCTTTAATTTTAATTAGATAATCTTTATTTCTATATCCATTTAATTTTAATTTTATGTTTTCCTCATCTATTGCTGAGTAATCTGCTATATACAATAATGAAAATATTATTTTTATTTTTTTTAGTCTCTCTATAAACTCATTATTCATATTTGTTGTTATTATTGAAAAATCGTTTGGTAAAAGTGAATATTCAATATTATTAACAAAATTAGAAACACTATTACATCTTTCCAATAGCTCATCTCTGTCTATAGTATTTATTGTTACATCTTTGTCATTATTTATCATAACCATGCTATTAGTATTAAACATATAATCATTATCATAGTTTACAAAAATAATATTTGAATTATAGCTAAATCTAAAATGAAAAAATTTCAAATTGTTTATTAGAGAATTGCTTATAAAATTCTCAAGGAATGTATCTATATTAAATATTGATATTCTTATATCTTCATTATTCTTTTTTATATTAATATTTACATTTATTCTTGTATCTAGTCCTTCATTATTTTGCACAAATTTATTATATATGCTTTCATTATTAGAATTACTTGTAATAGAAATACTTTCATCAGTTTCATCTCTCAAATAAATTTCTACAAAATCTCTTTTGTTAAACTTATTTAATGCACTACTAATTTCATTGTAGGTTGGTATTTGACTAAATTCTATAACCTGTGTAATTATTGTGTTCATTAAGTTATCGTTAACTTTACCTTTATTTATTTTAAATAGCTCAAGTAGTGTATCAATAGGATTCAATCAAATCACCTCCTAAATTAATTCTTTTTAAAACTATTATATGTTTCTTCATTATTTGTTTTTATTTTTATGAATTTTTCTCCTGTTTGAGAATCTTCATACGAATTTATTATTTCGTCTAAATTTTCAATTCCATCCATTATTTTAATTTCTATATTGTTGTTTACTTCATATACTTTTTTCACTTTGGCTTTTATTATCTTTTGATTTATTTTGAATTGATTGTCAAATTTATTGTTTTCTTTTATGTTCTTTACTTTATCAATTACATATGCAGTATATGCATCTTTTTCCATTTCTATAGGATTATATTTTTCAAAAAGTGTATTATACATTTCATCAAAATCAAACATTTCATTACTTCTAAAATAACAAATAACACTATTTCTCAACGTTGTATAGTCTTTAGGATATATTTTCTTTATATTCCTAGTTAAAGTTGATTCAATTATTTTAAATGCATTATTTGTATTCAAATCATCACTATTCATAGGATCTATTTCTAAAAAATTGTCTGTCCAATATTTTGCATTGTTATCTAAGAACACCTTAATTTCTTGAATTTGTATTTCTTGGTCGATATCTTCAAATTTAAAAAGGCAAGATTTCCATAATTTATTATCCTCTGTTGAATATCCTGTTCTTCTTTCAAATTTTACATCATCAAAAAAGCTTTTATGTTCAACTTTAGCAATAAGGAAAGAATATATATCATTTTCTGTATCATGCAATAATACTTCAAGTAAACTTCCCTTTTTTATTGATGTTCTAAGTTGCTCTATTTGCTTTTGAACTTTTATCTCTTCATTCAATAATTTATTAGCTATATTTTTACAATATTTATTAATTTCGTCTATATTATCAGAATTTTTTGCAATATTTTCAACACAATTTACTACTTCTGTAGTTTCTCTTCTTATCTTAAATAATCTTGTGGTTTCATTTCCGTTTATATTATTTATTAACCCTTTAATGTATGTATCAAATTCTCCTTTACTCTGTATTTCTCTAAGTTCTTCTTGTTCATAATCTATTACAAATATTGCTTTATTTAGTATATCTATTTTCATATTTTCCCCCATAAATATAAAAGTATTTTTTATTATCTATTTACTTTAAAAATATAAAGCTTTTATATTAGCAATTGCTTCTTTTATGTAATTAGCACTTTTTTTATATTGCTCAAAAACAATTTCAAACCCATTTTCATCATCACATACAAAATTCCAATAATCTTTCCCAATTAGTAGTTCTTTTTCATCAAAATATTGTCTTACTTGGCTTTGTTTCCAATCGTTTCCTTCACCAAATTTATTATAAGCTGTTGCAAATAAAACTTTTACTTTTTCATCACTATTTTCTAGCTTATTCTTTAATAAAAAATATTCTCTTAACAATTCTATTTTTTCAGCTTTAGACTTCTTGTTATCTAAATCTCCTCCTGCTTTTAGCTCGATTATATAATGTTCTCTTTTTTCTGGACTGTAGAAATAATTATCTGTTTCATGACTAGTCATATAGCTAGTTATATCTCTAGGTTTTACCCAAGAAAAGCTTTCATAATCTTCTTTTTTAGGTGATACATGATCATTGTATACAGTCATTAAATAATCAATATGTTGTGTCTGTTGTGGTAGTAAATAAGATTCAATCCTACCATTTACTTCATATGATAATTTTGCAATTGCATTTCCTACATTTTCTAGTATATTTCCAAAACTCGAATCAAATGATCTCACAAATGCTGAATAAAACATAAACTCTTCTCCAAGTTCTGCCATAAAAACATTATTCTTTTTAGAGTTAATTACACCATTTGGATCATTCACTTCTTTAATATGCCTTACTTCAAATCCATCTGCAAAACTTTTTATGCTACTATCTATTATTTCATTAATTGCTTTTCTTTTTAAATTTTCCATTTTATATAATTCCCCCTAATAGTTTGTTATCAATAGATGTTCTACATCTTTATCATTTCTATTTTGAAAACTTACAAGATATTTTTTATCAAATGTTTTTATTTTAAATTTTTTTGTATTATATAAATTATAAATGAATTCTGTATTTTTTATAATTAGCATTATATTGGCTTTAGTATTTTTTAAATATTCACATAGTCTTACTTGATCTTTTTTCGCAAATTCATTTTTTGCATAAGTGGAAAATTCTGTATCATATGGTGGATCTAAAAATATAAAATCTCCTGTTTCAAGTTGTACTTCTTTAAGGAATGTTTCAAAGTCATCACAGTATATTTGAGTTTGCTCCATATACTCTTTTATTTCTTTAGAATCTATATATTCTATCTTTTTGATAAATTCCTTTCTATTGTAACTTATTCCTCCATATGGTACATTGAATTTTCCATTTTTATTATATCTAAACATTGATGCATAACAAAATTCTCTAATAAAATAAAATATTGCTGTATAAAAAGACATATTAATATTTAACTTTTCAGCCTCATTATACAAGTGTCTAAAATGCATATAGAATGCACTCTTAAATGCACATTCAATATTGTCAAGAGTATCTTTTTTATTCATCAGATTTCTTTGTTTTTCAATTTTAAACATTCTATTCATCTTAGATATTAAATTTTTTGCTATTTCATTTATAAAGTTGTCTATCTCTATATTAAAATCTGATGATAATATTCCATTAAATTCTTCAGCATGTTTTATTACAAAAGTGTATATTTTATCATTAAATTTAGTTTTTATACTTTTACTTTCACTATTCTTATTCAAATCTGTACAATAATCTCTATATATCTTCAATAGTTCAATAGAATTGTTTTCAACAACACTTTCTAATAATGTCCAATTTTTATATATTGCTTTTAAGTTACTAAAGAATTCTTTATCATTATTTTTTATACATCTATACAAATTAATTAATTCTTCCGATTTATCATTGATGATTGATTTTTTTACATTCAAATTAAAATAAACTGCACCCCCACCAATAAAAGGCTCTATATATCTTTTTATATTACTTGGTAAATTTTCTTTTATATAAGGTAATTCTTTTTCTTTTCCACCTGCCCACTTTATTATTGGATTCATAAAAAACTCTCCTTCATTTTAACTACTTATTTTATATCATAAAATATAAATTTTAACAACAATTTATTACATATTTCTTTCAAAAGCATTTTATCAAACATTTGTTTATAACGCAATACTTTCTTAAAATAATTTTAAAAACTTTTCTTTTTAAGTTTTATGTTATTGAAAAGATACAATGCAACTTTATTTTGCTGTGATGAGTCCATTTCCATAATTTTGCTTGATGCAAAAATTATATAAGGATAATTTGCAAAGTTGACAGTGGTTGTTCTGTATTCTATATTAATTTCTTTTAGAAAGTCATCAAAATATTTATACATTTCTTTTTTATCATATTTTAAGTTAGTATGACTATAATTATCACACATACATATAGCTAATCTTAATTTATTTTCTAAGTCCATATCTTTTATCATATCTATTACATAATTTAATTTTTCATCATTCATATTTTTTATTCCTTTCGATTTTAAATTTTTATTAATTTTCGGGGTATGGGGTGTAAAACCCATTTTTGAATTTGTGCGTATAGACAAATTCAGTGCTTGCTAGGACAAGAATTTTCAATTTCTAAAATATTGCATTTTTTCTTGTACAATTTTAAATTTCACTTTTTATAATTTTTTTAGCAATTTTTCAAAATTTCTGATGGAATTCTTGGTATTAATGTTAAATAATCTACTATATTTTCGTTTTCAATATAAGGACAATTTATAATTCCATCAGTATAAAAATTTCGTTTTAGTAGTTCATTATATATAGCTAAAGTCGCATTATCATACTCATTATTTGCTATTTTTGTATTAGAAAACACAAAATAATCTTCTTGTAATTTCTCTAATTCTTGTTTAGTAATTGCCTCTTTATAAATAAAACCTACATTATTGTTTTTTAAGATTTCATATAGATAATCTATATAATCTTTACTACTTTTTGAGATAAATTCTTCTGTAAATTTAATATTTGTTATCTCAATATTGTAATTTTTATCTTTTTTAATTTCGATTATATCAATCAATCTTTTAATTAACTCTTTCTTTGATTTCCTGTTTAAACTCTCAAAAATAAATGAAAAACCTAACCTATTTTTAAATATAACTTCATTATCTTCAACATTACAATCTAACTTTTTTAGTAGCTCTATTGTATATTCTTTATAATCATTGTTAGGATCAATTTGTTGCTTTTTCTTGTTCAAGTTTTCTATTTCTTTCTTAATTGCATCATTTCTATTGTTAATAGTTTCAACATTTAAGTTAGAACTTAAATATAAATCGACTAGTTTCTTTTCTTGCATTTTTAACTTTTCAATAGCTTTTTCAATGTCATTAATATCTTTTGTTTTAGTAGAATTGCACACTATAATTTCATTATCCATATCATACATATATCTTGTTAATTCATTTAAAACTCGTGCTAGTTTTTCTTCAATTTTATCACAGTTATAATGAAATCCTTTTGATTTACAATTAGAATTATTACAAGTTACATGATAATATACTTTTTGATTAGGTTTTCCACTATTTTTAAATGAATTAGTAGATGACATTATTTTGCCACAAGCAGGACATTTTACAATACCAGTAAATAAATGAATATGCTCTCCATAATTTGGATGTTTATTCTTTTCTAATCTTTTTCTTGTAATATTCCAAGTATTTTTATCAATGATTGGCTCACAATAATTATTAACATATAAAATATCTTGTGCCTTTCTTTTTGTTTTTCCATAAGCAAAAGTTCCTATATAAATTGAATTTGTTAGTATTTTATATACTTTATCACTGTTCCATTTTCCTTGTCTTAAATATGCTTTTTCTTCGTTTAAAGTATTAGCAATACCTCTTATTGAGTTTCCATTTTTATATAATTCAAAGATTCTTTTAACTACTTGTGTTTCAATAGGCTCTATTTTTAAATGACCTGTTTCATTATCTCTAACATAACCATAAGGTGCTTTGGCTGGGTGTACTTTTTCTAATGCCATTTCTTCCATTGCTCTCTTTGTTCTTGCTCCAATTTCTTTTCTTTCTCTTTGTCCAAATACTAAATTCATTCCAAATATCATCTCTCCATTTGCAGTAGATACATCATAAGGTTCTAATATTAACTCTATTTTAACATCATGTTCTTCACAATAGTTTAAAAGCCAGAATCCATCATAGTTATTTCTTGTTAATCTATCTACCTTGATAGCAACTACTTTTTCAATCTTGTGTGATTTAATATCTTTTAGTAACCTTTGCATTTCTGGTCGCATTAAATCTTTTCCAGAATGTCCTGCATCATTATATACATCTACAATATCGTAATTATTTTTCTCACAATATTCTTTTATCATTCGTAACTGTGAATCAATAGAATAGCCATTATCTCTTTGCTCATCCGTTGACACTCTTACATAAATTCCACATCTCATAAAATTACCTCCTACTATTCCTGTGAATTTTTTAAGGTTTTGTATACCAAAATTATAAAAAAACTTTAAAAATTTTTTGCCCTTCTATATGTTTGCTCAGAAAAGTACGTTTTCGCTCCCCCTAATTTAGGAAAAATTTAGAAATTTTTCCTAAAATTGCAAAATAGAAGGTTAACTTTTCAATTTTATAAGAATTTGTTTGATTTCTTTTAAGTTATACTTTTCATTGTGCTCTTTGATATAAAAGTTTTTGTTAGCAATTTCATTTACTTTATATTCGTAAATAATAAGAGTAGATGGATATGTAATTAGATATTCAGTAGGTTCAATAAATTGTAAATTAGTAGCCTTTAAATGTTTAATTCTGCCATTTTTAATTGCATAATCATAGTTTTTTATAATATCTAATATTTCAGCATTTGGTTCTAATTCTTGTAATATTTTAAATTCAAGCATAAAAAATATTCTCCTTTCCAGAAAGAGAATATTTTGAGTTTATATATAAAAAAATAACCTACAAACTTTATAGTTCGCAAGTTGTTATAAAATGGTGCCTCGAACGGGAATCGAACCAGTGACACAGGGATTTTCAGTCCCTTGCTCTACCAACTGAGCTATCGAGGCATATATAAAAAAATGGCGACCTGGAACGGGCTCGAACCGTCGACCTCTAGCGTGACAGGCTAGCGTTCTAACCAACTGAACTACCGGGCCATAAATGGTGGTCGCAATAGGGCTCGAACCTATGACCCCCTGCTTGTAAGGCAGATGCTCTCCCAGCTGAGCTAAGCGACCTTGTTCTTTTCGACATTGCTTAGTATACTAAATTTTGAGTTGTATGTCAATAGTATTTTTTAAATTTTTTACTAATTTTTTAAATTTTTTATTTCATGTAAAAAATCCTACTGTATTTCTATTTATTTTAAAATGTACGTAAATTCTGCAATTTCTATAAATTTCTAGTGTTTTTAGTACAATTTTATATAGTATACTAACGATATAATGCTAAAAATTCTTTTCTTTTTTGAATATGTGAAAAAAGAAGTTCATATAATAAAAACTGGATTAGATTAATAATCCATAACATATCTAGTAACAAAAAGACCATAATATAAAAATTATGGTCTCTTTATATTCATGTAATATTTTATAACTATTATAAATCTATTTTAGTTATTACAAGTTATTTTGTTCAGTTGGACTATTTTCTTCATTGTTTGTATCTTGTGTACTTATTTGTGTATTTACTAATTCTAATTTTTGTGTATATAAACTCTGCATTCTATTTACTATTGCTTGTGACAAAGTATTAATGTATTGTGATGTAAAATTGTTTATTATTGCTGAATTTTCTTTTGTTAATTCTTCAATTTCAATATCATCTGCTAATGTTTTTGTAGCTTTTATTTTAGATGTTATATATGTGTTATCTGATATATTAACTTGTATAACTGTATTATTTTCCACATTATCTCCTATTGTTGTTTTACTTTCTGTTGAAACTTTTATTGTTTCTTCTCCAGTTTTAAGAGTTACTATTAAATAATTAGTATTTTGGTTATTTTGAGCTTGATTTGCAATTTCAAGTTTTCTTAATGTAACACCTGTATTAATTCCATATAATCTATTATCAATATCATATAAATTATTTTCTTCATTTTGCAAAAGTTCATTTTCTTTTTCAAATGAAATAACAATTCTTGAATCAGTATCATTTTTTTCAGGGTCTATATATATTATATCATTTCTGCCAACAATTTCTGTTCTTACAAGTTCTCCATTACTTTCATATACTGTTATTTTTATTGTTTCTTCATTTATAATTTGAATATTATTTAAATTGTCAATTACATTTTGTAATATATCTTTTAAATCATCTACTGTAATAGTATTTTCAGTATCTAATAATTGAATTTTTTCTATAAGTATATTTAATGTTACATCATCTTCTTTAAGCGTATTTAGAATACTATCAATTACACTAATAACTTCTTCTTGATTAAGCTCTAATGAATATGCATTAGCATTAATATTCTTACCATTTACTGTTATAGCAACATTTTTTTCGCTTTTATATTTATCTTTTGAAATTTGTTCGTTTATAACTCCCATATATTTTTGTAATATGGCTTTTTGTTGCTCTTTAGTAATAGAAAATAGTGCTTCAAAATCTATTGGTTGTAATTTATTTGGAACTACTGATGTATCTATTCCAAGTTTTTGAGCAAATTCTTTTAAATTATTATTGTCAAATGCTAAATATTTATTTATAACTTCATCTGATTTTAATGCATATAAATCATTATTTCTTATATATTTTAAAGTAAATAAATCTGTTGATAGATATTTTAATGTAGTTTCACTTGACTTTTTACTATTTTCAGGGTCAACTAGCCCTATATAATTAACGCTAAAATTTCTTGCTGGTATTGATTGATTTGCAATTTGTATATCATTAGATTCTATATTGAATGTCATTTCTGCTTCTTCTTTATGCTTACTCTTAGTTACATTTTCTTCTAATTTATTAGCTGATGAAATTAATTCTACTACTTCTCCATTTTTTGCTAAATATTTAAAAAATAATTGCCTATCTCCTTTAAATAAGTCTGTTGTAAAATATAGATAAGTTCCTACTATAGCTATTAGAACAATTACTGAAACTATAATTATACCTATAATTAATTTACTTTTACTTTTTTTCATAATTCTTTCTCCTTTATTTTATAATTCTTTGTTTTACCGCTTCATATACTACTATTCCAGTTGAAACAGAAGCATTTAGCGAAGTTATTTTTCCTTTCATTGGGATTTTAACTAAAAAATCACAATTTTCTTTAACTAGTCTACTCATTCCATAACCTTCACTGCCAATAACAATTGCAAGTGGTCCTGTTAAATCTTGATTGTAATAATATTTATTAGTGTCCATATCTGTACCACATACCCAAACACCCTCTTTTTTCAAGGTATTTATAGCATCATTTATATTATTCACTCTTGCAATTTTCATATGTTCTACTGCACCTGCTGAAACTTTTGCTACTGTGCTATTAACAGATGCTGCTCTTCTTTTAGGAATAACAATTCCATGTACCCCTGCTGTTTCTGCTGTTCTTATGATTGAACCTAAGTTATGAGGATCTTCTATTCCATCTAATACTAGTATAAATACATCTTCTTTGTTATTTTTTGCTACAGCCATTATATCATATATATCACAATAATCAAATGGCGGAATAATTGCAATTACTCCTTGTGGATTTTCTGTTTGTGACATAGTATTAAACTTGGCTTTATCAATTTCTGTAATAACTATTTTTCTTTCTTTTGCAACCCCAATTATTTTATTTATTGACCCTTGTTTATTGCCTTTTTCTATAAAGATTTTGTTAATATCTTTACCTGATTCTAACAATTCTAGTACTGCATTTCTCCCCTCAACTTGGTCTTCATATATTTCTTTTTCATTTATGTTTCTTTTTGTAAAATCGCTTTTATTCAATTTGTTTTCCCCTTTAATAATTTCTATATTGATTTTGGTCTGCTCTTGAATCTAATTTTCTATCAAATTCCTCATTCTTGTAAAACCAATCTGTTTTTTTATCTACTGGATGTGCCATTCTGCTTTTATCTACTAATAAATTGAAAAACACTGCTATTGGTAATGCTATACCAATAAATGAACCAATTGCTCTTGTATAATCTGTTAAAGTAGTATCACCTTTCATAATTCCTGTTACAATAGAATATAAATCTACTCCAAAATACATTCCATATGCTATTATATATATGATACCGTCCTATTAGCTTTCTTTTTGCAACTAATATTACACAAGGTATACATACAAAAAGCAAAATAATTTCCACATTCATATTCATTGGAACAAATCCTATGTCTATTCCCATACTACTTGTAAATGCCACTACTATTCTAAAAATCCAGAACATAACCATAAATATTGCCAACAAATAGCTTGTCATACTTTTCATTTGTACTCCTCCCATCTTTAAACATCTTTATTCTAACACAAGTTATTATTCTTAGCAAGAATAATATTATATTAGATTAATAAAATGTACTTATTTAAAATCTTTTTTAAATATTATGCTTATAGAACCCCCAGTCGCCTTAAGTAAATGGGCCACTCTCTACTGTTTTAGACTAGCATAGTCATTTTGAAATGTAGAGGAAACCCTCCTTTATTGTATGTCTTAGTGAGATATTCTAAAACATATACTGAACATAAGAAAAAGTAGATGTAAATTTAAAACTCACATCTACCTTTTATATATAGAATTTTTTATGTTAAACCAATTAATTTGAAGCCCATCTAAATACTTTTATATCTTTATATTTATTTAGAACTTCTCTATACTTTTGATATTCGTCTTCCCATAAAAGATTAGGAACTTTATCAAAAGCTTTAAATACTTTTTCTGCTTCCATTAAAAATATTATTTGTTCCTGTGGCGATAAATCATCTGTCTTTTTTGTAAATACGTATAAATCATCTAATATTTCATTTGCTTTAACAAATGTCCAAAAATCTTTTACATTCATACCTGCAAGTTTAATTTGCATTATAGCAAATGCTCCAAGTGAAAACACAATAAATACTAATATATATATAATTGTTGCTACTTCCATTACAACCACCTTCTTTTGAATTTCTCAAACGTTTTTCATTTGCATACTTTCATTATAGCACATTATTACAAATAATGCAAATTTTGTAATTTTTTTTGCAATTTTATGGTAACAATGTAATCTTAAATTTTAGATTCTTATTAACATTTTCTTACAATTTTAATATATTTTTTAATTTTTTGTGCTATAATATTATTTATTACATAAGTTTAATATGGAGATGACTTTTATATATGGATAGATATGACAGTGTTAAAAAAGCTGGTATTTTAGGAATACTTGGCAATATTTTTTTGTTAATAATAAAAGCAATTGTTGCATTTTTAAGCAATAGCCAAGCAATGATTGCAGATACTGCAAACTCAGCAGGAGATATTTTTGCTTCGTTAATGACTTTCATTGGTAATAAAATATCCAGTGAACCATATGACAAAACTCATAATTTTGGACATGGAAAAGCAGAATATATATTTTCTCTATTTATTAGCATTTCTATGGTATTTATTGCTGTTAAACTTTTATATGACTCTGTTTTATCTTTAATTCATAAAGAGAGTTTTACTTTTTCTTGGTTCTTAGTTATAGTTTGTGCCATCACTATTCTGGTTAAATTTTTCCTATATCTATACACTAAAACTATGTCTAAAAAATATAATAATATTTTACTAGAAGCAAATATGAAAGACCATAGAAACGATTGTATCGTAACCCTATGTACTCTTATTTCAGTTTTTTTAGGATTATTTGGCTTTTATATGTTTGATGGAATTGTAGGTATTGGAATATCTATATGGATTGCATATACAGGTATTAGCATTTTAATTGAAAGTTGTAATATTTTAATGGATATTTCTATTGATATAGATACTGAAAAAATGATTTTAGATTTGGCCCATAGTTATAAAGATATAAAAAAGATTGACCCATTATCTTCTGCTCCTGTTGGATACCAATACATGGTTGTTCTTACTATTTATGTTGATGGTTCTATATCTACATTTGATAGCCACAATTTAGCTGATTCTTTGGAAAATGATATAACTAAACTTGATAAAGTTTATAGAACTATAATACATGTTAATCCTATTTAATTTTAGAAAAAAGCACTAGCAATTGCCTGTGCTTTCTTATTCTGTTTAGTTATTGCGGAAATTCTTGATAATCGTGACTAACATAAGATTGTATACCTTTTCGTCTGTATCATTACTCTTGAGACCAATATTAAATACCTCTTCAAACATTCCTCTTAAAAAGGCTATTTTTTCTTTGATACTCGTAATTCCAGTATAGTTTTCGATAACCTTATTGGCATCTTCAACTGTACCTGATAGTTCAATCAATGTCTGTACCCTTTCTTTCATCTCTCTTCCTCCACAAAACAGTTAACAAGTTACAAAAACTGAAACATATTTATATAATAACATAAAAACTTGCGTTTTGCAATATTTTTTGGTAATTTCTGGATAAATCTGCAAGCAAGCTATCCCATCCCTACAACATTTGCAATACATTTTATTTATAAAATCATAATCTGCAATATATTTATTTTACTTACTTTTTTGTTCTTTAACTATAATCTTATCATCTTTTGCAACTACTTTTGCTTTATCTCCTGATTTTAGGTTTCCATCTAGTATTTCTTCTGCAAGCCTATCTTCTAATTCATTTTGTATTGTTCTTCTTAATGGACGTGCTCCATATGCTTTATCTACACCTTTTTTTGCAATTAAATCTTTTACAGTTTTATCAATTTTAATTTCCATATTGTTTTGTTTTAGTCTATCAGTTACATCTTTTAGCATAATATCAATAATACTTTCAATTTCAGTATTGCTTAATTTATGGAATACTATAATTTCATCTATACGGTTAATAAATTCTGGTCTAAATTGTTTCTTTAATTCTTGTAAAACTTCTTTCTTAGTTTCTTCATATTTCTTTTGTTCATCTTTTAAATCATCACCTGTTCCTCTTGTAAATCCTAATGTTTTTGTATCTGTAATTAACCTTGCTCCAACATTTGATGTCATAATTATAACTGCATTTTTAAAGTTTACGGTTCTACCATTTGCATCTGTTAAGCGCCCATCTTCTAATATTTGTAATAGCATATTCATAACATCTGGGTGTGCTTTTTCAATTTCATCAAATAGAATTACGCAATATGGTTTTCTACGTACTTTTTCTGTAAGTTGTCCACCATCATCAAAACCAACATATCCTGGAGGTGCACCTATTAATTTTGATACAGAATGTGGTTCCATATATTCAGACATATCTATTCTTATCATAGCATTTTCATCTCCAAATAGTGCCTCTGCAAGTGCTTTTGATAGTTCTGTTTTACCAACACCTGTTGGTCCTAAGAATATAAATGAACCTATTGGACGTTTTGGATCTTTTAGGCCAACTCTTCCTCTTCTTATTGCTTTTGCTACAGCTGTTACAGCTTCCGTTTGTCCTACTACTCTTTCATGTAAAACTTTTTCTAGATTTTTTAATTTTTCGTTTTCATCTTGTGTTAGTTTTTTTACTGGTATTTTAGTCCAATTTGCAATAACTTCTGCTATGTCTTCATCAGTTATTTCTGTTACACTTCTTGTATTTTTGTTGTTCCATTTTTCTTGTTCTTTTTCTAACTTTTTTCTTAATGTTCTTTCCTTATCTCTAAGAGATGCTGCTTTTTCAAATTCTTGAACACGTATTGCTTCTTCTTTTTCATTTTTAGCTTGTTCAATTTGTTCAGTTAATTCTTTTAAGCTATCTGGTTCTGTAAATACTCTCATTCTTACACGAGATGCTGCCTCGTCAATTAAATCTATTGCTTTATCTGGTAAAAATCTGTCATTTATATATCTTACAGAAAGAGTTACTGCAGATTCTATAGCTTCATCAGTAATTTTTACATTATGATGTGCTTCATATTTATCTCTAATTCCTTTAAGTATTTTTATAGTGTCTTCACTTGTTGGTTCAAGTACAGTTACAGGGCTAAATCTTCTTTCTAGTGCCGCATCTTTTTCGATATATTTTCTATATTCATTTAAAGTAGTTGCTCCAATTAATCTAATTTCTCCTCTTGCTAAAAGTGGTTTTAAAATATTTGCAGCATCTATTGCACCTTCTGCTGAACCTGCTCCTACTATCATATGAATTTCATCTATAAATAAAATAATATCTCCTGCTTTTTTTACCTCATTTAAGCATTTTTTTATTCTTTCTTCAAAATCTCCTCTATATTTTGCACCTGCTACCATACTAGATATATCTATTGAGACTACTCTTTTATTTTTAAGCATTTCAGGTACATCTTCTGCAATTATTTTTTGTGCTAATCCTTCTATTACAGCTGTTTTTCCAACACCTGGCTCTCCTATTAGGCATGGATTATTTTTAGTTCTTCTTGAAAGAATTTGTATAACTCTTTCTATTTCTTCTTTTCTACCAACAATTGGATCTAGTTTTCCTTCTATTGCTTGCTTTGTTAAATCTGTACTAAATTGATTTAAAGTAGTTGTTTGATTATAACTTCCTAATTTTCTTACAGTATCTTGTTTAACACTTTTATTATTCGATGTTTCATCTTCATTAATCACTTTTACAATTTCATTGTATAGTTTTTGAGAATCCACTCCTAAATCTAACATAATTCTAACCGCTATGCTATCTCCCTCTCTCATAATTCCAATTAAAATATGTTCTGTACCAATATAATCAGACCCTAGTTTTCGTGCCTCACGAAATGCATTTTCTATAACTCTTTTACTTCTTGGAGTAAATCCTGCTGTTTCATTTGCACTATTATCTTCTTTTCCTATTAGTTCTAATATATCGTCATAAACTGCCTCGCCTGTAATATTTTGGTTTTCTAATACTTTAGAAGCAACCCCTGTTCCTTCCTTAACAAGACCATATAAAATATGCTCTGTCCCAATATAATTATGCCCTAACTCTATAGCAGTATCATTTGCAATTTCAATCGCTTTTTCAGCACTATTTGTAAATTTATATGTCATTTAACCCCCTCCTTATTTTTCCCCCATAATTTGCTTTATAACTTCTGCTCTTTTTATGTCTCGCTTATAAGCATCTATTTTTTCTCCTAAATATTTTTGTAAATTTGCTGGTTTTGTGTATAATTGTAAACTGTTTACTTTTAAATCGTCTAATTCTTTTATTATACCCATATCAACACCCAGTTTAACATTTGATAATAAATCTATTGCTTCATTAGAAGATATTTTTTTGCAGTTTGCTAAAATTCCATATGCTCTATATATTTCATCTTCTAACTCTATGCTCTCTTTAGCTAAAATTTTTCTTGCTAATCTTTCTTGCTCAATAATCTTTTCTACTATTTGCTTTAAATTTTTAATAATGTCTTTTTCGCTTACCCCAAGTGATTGCTTATTAGAAACTTGATACATATTTCCATATACCTTAGTTCCTTCTCCATAAACTCCTCTTATATTCATTCCAAAATTACTAATGACTTCTAATATTTTTTGTATATTACCTGTTTTAGTTAATGCTGGTAAATGTACCATTACAGAAGCTCTTAAACCTGTTCCTACATTCGTTGGGCATGCTGTTAAATATCCATATTTTTCACTATAAGCATAATTTAAGTTTTTTTCTAGAGTTTCATCTACTTCAATCCCTAGGTTCATTAAGTTATCTATATCAAAACCATCTCCTAATATTTGAATTCTTAAATGGTCTTCTTCATTAATCATAACACAAATATTCTCATCATCATTAATCAATATTGCACCATTTGTTTCTTTTTTTAATGCAAAATTAGGACTTATAATGTGTTTTTCCACTAAACTCATTTTTGTTATATCATCTATATCTTTAAGTTTTAGAAATTTTAATCCATAGCCTAAACTTGGTGTTATATCTTTAATTTTATTTTCTAACTCTTCTAAATCTTCTTTTTTTGCTTTATTAATAAATGGGAAATTACTTAAATTTCTTGCAAATCTTATTCTTGTGCTCATAACTACATCTGCTTCTTTTCCACTTTGTAAATACCAATTTGACATTTTCTTATTCCTCCAATCTTTTTATTTCGTCTCTTAATTTTGCTGCGTCTTCGTATCTTTCTTCTTGTATTGCTTGTTTTAAATTTTTCTTTAATTCATCCAATTTGTTTTCTTGGGCAGACACGGGGCCTGCCCCTAAATTGTTTTCTTTTTGTGAACGATTGATGCCTGCCCCTACATCTTTATATTCTTCATTTTTCACTTTTAACTCTTCACCCTTGCCTTTAGGCAAACTTATGCCTCTTCCAAGATGCCTGTTTCCTCCTTGTATATTTTTAAGTATTGGGTCAATTTTATTTGAGAAAATTTCATAACAGTTTTCACATCCAAATTTACCTGTATCAATAAATTCTTCATATGTCATACCACATTTATCACATACTAATTTTTCTTGTTCCATAAAACTTGGTAAAAACTCTTTTTCTTCATCAAAAAAATCACCTAAAAAACTTGAAAAATTAATCGGCATACTAAAATCCATATTTCCTATTTCAAGAACTTTACTACACTTTTCACAAAGTGCCATTTCCTTTTTTACTCCATTTATTATTTGTGTATATCTTACATTTGCTTCGTTTTCTCCACAGTTTTGACACAACATAAAAATCACTCCTTTTATTTGATTAATTTTAAAACATTTCCATACGAATTTTTAGGTCGATATGAGGGCATCACCCCTACTTAATTAACTATATTCAATAACATATTTTTAAAAATATTAGCACGTAATTCATCCTTATATTCTGTAGGTATAGTTAGTACATTATCACTTGTTGCTACTTTTAATAATTTTGCTTCTATTTCACTAATAATTCCATAAGATAAAAAATTACTTATATAAATATCTACTTCTCCTGCTGTAATTTTTTCATCTAAATTTGCAATAATGTGCATTAGATAATTACTTTTTGTAATGTTTACTTTTTTTATCCTAATATGTCCTCCGCCCTCCACGTTTGCTTTCTACATAATAACCAAGTGATGGCTTAAATCGTGTTTGTATTACATAGTTTATTTGTGATGGAACACAATTAAATTGCTCTGCTAGTTCATTCCTTTGTATTTCTACATAATCCTCTTCTCCTTTAAATAATTCTTTTATAAAATCTTCTATTACATCAGCCATCCTCATTTTATTCACCTCTTTTTGACTTTGACTTTCTTTGACTTATAAATATATTATATAAGATTTATTTTTTATTTCAAATAAATTATAGTATATTATATTCCCATTTATAACGATTTATTCCTATTATTATTTATTATTTTCTCTGTTCTTCTTTTTTCTCGTTTTTTCTAATTTTTTATATAAAAACCTCCAACTAGTATTCTATGTCCCCTATTAATATGACGAGTTGTATACCCTGCCCCCTACAATCCTTTAATTCAGTATTTTTTTGCCTTAAATTAAAATATTATTTTTACTAAATGTTTTTTGTAAGATTATTAATAATATAATACTTTGAGTACTAACTGTATAGTCTTTTAGAAATCAAATAAACTTGGAATAATATTACATATTAGTGGATATAATTTAATAACAAAAGAAATTTAGGAGGTACAAGCTATGAATTTAGAGAGATTGCATAATATGTTAAATACTAAAGAAAAAATTGATGTTTATTATGATGAAAGACCCGTATGGATACAAGAAGTACATGATAATATTGCAAAAGTTAGCTTTATTGATAATTTCGAAGAGAAAGACGTTTATATAGAAGATTTATATGAGAATGATTTATATAATTAAATAAATATCAATACTCATAAGCACATTTATTATAATTATAGCCTTACATTATAAATATAAAAAGCACCTAAATTTCAGGTGCTTTCTTCTTGGTAGCCGAACCATACTCTCCAGTTCTTACGTATGTTTATAAGATCAACTTTAACTGGTTTTAGTTCGACTAGATTGATTTGAATATTACTGTAAGCTAATTCTGTTTGTTCCCTTGCATCCTCTACAGTGTCTCCTTTCATCAATCTTTGTTTAAAAAATATACTTGCTTTTATTTCTTCTTTCAGATGTTCTCCTTTACCCAAATGTATTTCGATAGATTTTCCTTGTATAATACTTGTAGGTACTGTTTCAAAAGCAGTTATCATATTTTTTATTTTACCTCCATTTGCTTCAACAAAGTTTCTTTATTCATTGTATCACATTTATATATAAAAATGAATACTAAAATTCAACTTTTTCTGCAATGTAGTTTTCTAGTTCATCAATCTTAATACGTATTTGTTCCATTGTGTCTCTATCTCTTACAGTTACAGTATTATCTTCTAATGTATCAAAGTCTATTGTTACGCAATATGGTGTTCCTATTTCATCTTCTCTTCTATATCTTTTTCCTATACTTCCTGCTTCATCATAATCACACATAAATTTTTTAGATAGTTTTTCATATACTTCTTCTGCTTTTTCGCTTAGCTTTTTAGATAATGGAAGTACTGCTACTTTATATGGTGCAAGTGCAGGATGTAAATGTAATACTGTACGAGTATCTCCCTCTCCTACTATCTCTTCATCATATGCATTACACATCATAGCTAAAAAGATTCTATCTACTCCAACTGCTGGTTCAATACAATATGGTACATATCTTTCATTTGTTTCTAAATCTAAATATGTTAAATCCTCTTTAGATGCTTCCATATGTCTTGATAAATCATAATCTGTTCTATCTGCAATTCCCCATAGTTCTCCCCAACCAAATGGGAATAAAAATTCTATATCTGTTGTTCCCTTACTATAAAAAGATAATTCTTCTTTTGAATGTTCTCTTAATCTTAAATTTTCTTCTTTTATTCCTAGGTTTGTTAACCAATCTTTACAGAATTTTTTCCAATATTCATACCATTCCAAATCTGTTCCTGGTTTGCAGAAAAATTCTAATTCCATTTGTTCAAATTCTCTTGTTCTAAAAATAAAGTTTCCTGGTGTAATTTCATTTCTAAAAGATCTTCCCATTTGACCAATTCCCATAGGCATTTTTCTTCTTGTTGTTCTAAGTACATTTTTAAAATCTACAAACATCCCTTGTGCTGTTTCTGGTCTTAAGTAAACTTCAGATTTTGCATCTTCTGTTACTCCCATATAACTTTTAAACATTAAATTAAATTGTCTTATTTCTGTAAAATCCATTTTTCCACAACTTGGACACACAATATTATTTTCTTTTATATAATTAACTAATTGTTCATTTGTCCAGCCATCTAATCCTGCCATTTCTTTTCCATTTTTAAATGCCCATTCTTCAATTAGTTTATCTGCTCTATGTCTTGTTTTACATGCCTTACAATCAATTAATGGATCTGAAAATCCTCCAACATGACCAGTTGTTACCCATACTTGCGGATTCATTATAATTGCCGCATCAATTCCCACATTATATCTATTTTGTGTTATAAATTTTTTCCACCAAGCATCTTTAATATTCTTTTTTAATTCTGCTCCTAAAGGTCCATAATCCCATGAATTTGCAAGACCTCCATAAATTTCTGAACCTGGATAAACAAATCCTCTTGCCTTACATAGATTTACGATTTTTTCCATTGATTCTACCATAAAAATACCCCCACACATACAGATTTATTAAATATGTCAATTATTTTTTCTTTTCTTTCTCTTTATTTTTTTGTAATATATTTTCATTTTTTACTACTGTATACATTAAAGTAGCAATATATACTAATATTGCAATAGGCATTGTGTATACTCCAATTGGTATTCTTGCAAGACCTATAACACTTAAAAGTAATACTTCTGTTAGTACTAATCTTACAATAAGTGTAATTATTACTTTTATTAAACCTAAACTTAGGTATCTAATTCCAACATAAACAAGTATTACTATTGTTACTATTACACTAGGAATTATATATGGCTTAACAATATCTCTTCCTCTTATGTGTCCAACTGTATCTGTAACAATAATTTGTTCACTTTCCCCTATTTCATATTTTTCTTTTAATTTTGTTTCTAATGAACTTATTTGTTCATCAGTTGCAGATTTTACATTAATTGCAACAGCATCTTTAAATACTTCTATTTCTTGATATATCACTTCTTGTTTTCCAAGTGTTTCTTCTGTAAGTTGTTTTATATCGTCTAAGTTATATTCTTTTCCAAGATATACACTAATTTTTGTATGCTCACTATACATTAATGTAAAATTCAATCTAAATGCAAATATTGATATTATTCCTAATACAATGATTATGGCTATTAAGCTATATAATACTTTTTTGTTTTTTATTAATTCTTTCATATTATTTAACATTCCTTTCTTGCAAATTTTTACATATAGAATATAATTTATTTATCATCTAATAATGTATTAATAGTAATATAATTATATATAAACATTACTATTAATCCCCAGAATAATACCATTCCTATACTTGCTACAGGTATCCATTTCATAAATGTAAATACAATCCCTATTAATAATATTGGGAATAGAATAGATGTATATCTTAAATATGTTTGTTTTATAAGTTCTTTTTTATTGATACCTTTATCTAATCCATTTAATACATATTTTATAAACATATAATTTGCAACTAGTAATGTTATTAATGCACATATAGAATCTATTGATATTACTACATTAGTATATCTTAAAACTATTAATAATAATGCAATATATCCAATAAATGAAACACTTATAAGAATTCCATTTACTTTATATTTTATACACAAATATACTAGTGCTACAACTCCTATTACAACTACCAAACACATACATATTTTTAACATATCAAGATTTATCCCTGTAGATAAGTTACTATTACCTGAAACATCATATTTAACTGGCATTTTACCAGAATCTATTAATCCTGCTACTCCGTGATGCTTGCTCTATATAGTTTTGAATAATAGAAGAATCTGTTGTTGCACTTCCTACTGATAATTGTAATATTCCATTTGTATTTTCTTCTCCAAAGTATGTTTCTATAAGTTGATCATTATCTAAATTTATTGTTACTTTTTTTGTGTTTGTATTTCCTTCTTCATCTGTTGTTTCAATATAATTTCTAGAAATTTCTTGTAATTTTTTCTTTCCAACTTTATTAAATTCAATACTTAAATATACAGTTGTTCCTGTTTCTGTAGTTCCATAAACAGCTTTTGCAGTTTTTACATCTTTGTTATCAAGTAATGTTTCTTTAGTTTCACTATCTTTTACAGTAAATTCCCCTAAGTATTCTAAATTATAAATTGCAGTATCCGTATTTGAATTTTCATATAATTCTACTGTAATTTCCCCATTTTCATTATTAAGCCTAACTGAATAATCATTTATACCATATGCTTTCAAACGTTTTTGTATTATTTCTTTACTTATTTTATAGTTTTCTTCGTTTAATGCTTCAGTTTTATTTACTGGTTCTTGTTTTTTACTATATCCTTCTTTTAGGTTTCCTTCTTCATCTAATCCATCTTCAGTAACATTGCCTTCGTTATCAAGAACTATCTCTTCTGTAGAAGAATCTACTACTAATTCTGCAATTCTTGCTCCTTTTAAATCCTTTGCTAAGTCATAATCTGGTAATATATTTACCATTGTACCTTTATTTTTTACAAATATTCCAACAAAAGAAATTAAACTAATTGCTATTATTATTAGAATAGCTAGTATTTTTATTGTGACATTTTTCTTCATTTTATTTTCTTCCTTTCATTTTTCTTATAATAATTTTGTATTATTTATAACAAGTTCAAACCATACATTTAAATATTTTGCTGCATATTTACTCATCATTGTTCTTTCCATAAATATTTCAAAATAATCTAGCACTGGACAAATTTTGGTATCTATATTAATACTTAATATTACTTTCCTATTTTCTTTATCTAATTCTAACAATGTATTCGTAACTGCATAATTTACCCTATCGTGTTTTCCAAACGTTGCAATATTAGTGTTTACTACTCTATCTCTATGAACATCTGATTTATCTGCTAAAATTAGTGCAGCTGAAATATCACTTACTGCTGTTCCTGTTTCCTCATCATGGTTTCCAATTGCCATCATTATTTCTGTTCTATCTTTAGCATTCATTCCCATTTCTTTTAAAATTTGATATGCAAGTAATGCTCCTGAATGTGCATGGTCTTTCCTATTAATACTATTTCCAATATCGTGTAAATATCCTGCAATTTTTGCAAGTTCTATTCTTTCTTGAGAATACCCAAAAGTTTCTAAAATATCAGCTGCTCTTTTTGATACAATACTAATATGTCTTACTCCATGTTCTGTATAGCCTAAAACATTTAATTGTCTGCCGAGTAGCTTCGATTAAAGCCTGTACTTCTTCATTTTTCTTAACATCTTCGAATGTAATCATAAAAACCTCCATTTTCAAGTTTTTATTTATAATATATGAGTTTTTAATTATTTTTATACGATAGTTGTATTCTATAATAAAACATTCAAAAAAGCAAGAAATTATTCTTGCTTTTTTTATATTTTGTTATGGTTTTAATCTAGACATCTAATCCTCTATATTAAGTTCTATATAATTAAATTGTAGTTCCCATATTATAGCACCCCAAATTGAATTGCTTTGTCCTCCATTAATATATAATCTCCAATATCTATATTCTTTTCCATCAGTTATTTCATTTTCAAAACTATTTCCCCCACTACTACATGGACTTGATGCTATTACTATATCTTCCCAAGTCTTATTATCATTAGAAGCTTGAATTTTATACCCATACATTCTTATTACTCCTGATGCTTCATATACCATAACAGGTCTTCCAAAATCATATCCAATTGAGCATCCAATAGGAGTAGAACCTGAACCTGCTGGACTTGCATAAGTAGAAAAATTCTTATCAAAAGCATAATAATTATAAATCTTTCCTGTTGAGCTCCAACTACTGTTATAGTTATCGCACCAATTCCCTTCAGTAATTATAGATGGATTATCACTACTTGTTAATTGAGGATTTTCTCCATTTTTTAAATGATATTTTTTGCTTGTATCTTTATAATTATTTTCAGAAAATTCTTTAACATATATAGTATGTTCTTGTGTCCAATCTATATTATCAATTTCATAGTATTTCTCTTGTGTAGTTGCTACTTTTATATCATCACAATAATATTCAAATGTCATATTATCATTTTCTATACTCTTTGTATCAGTTATATTTATCTTACAACTTTTTGAAGTAACATTGTCTATTGATATTGTTAGCTTACCTTCTTGTACTATGTCTACTTCTACTTTTGCCATATTAATTCGTTTGTTTGATGCTGTTACTTTAAAATAATATGTTCCATTCTCTACTACTTCAAATGTTTTTTCTGTATCTGTATTATTTGCATCTTGTTTTAGTTCTGCTCCATTTGTTGCTTCTATGCTTGCTATTGTTCCTTCTTTTATACTTGCTCTTACCTTTATTTCTACTTTTAAACCTTTTTTTACTTTACCTTCTGTTATTACATTAGCTTCTATTTTCGGAATTTCCCCTTCTCTTTTTTCTAATATTGTTACTTCATAGTTTTCATTTATCTCAAATACATAATCTTTGTATTCTCCTTTTGTTGGTATATCCACTGTTTCTATTATTACTCCACTATTAATTAACTCTTTTAAGTCTTCTCTTGTTGTTTCTTTTCCTTCTGCTATTTTTTTCGTTTGCATATTTGCTATTGCTATTTCTAATTCTTCTTTTACTTTTGCTTTTTCGTATTCTATTCCTGCTTCTTTTGCAGTTTTAAATAACCCATTATCTCCTATTGTTAAGCTTATCGTTACTCCTGCCAAAATTAGAAGAATTATTATTGTTATTATTAGAGCAATTAATGTGATTCCTCTTTGGGTTGTATAACATGAAAATCCTACACTGTTTACATTATATTTATTTTCTTTTAAGTCGCCAAAGACACCTAACCCTATATTTACATTATTCATTCTTATTTTTTCTTTCTTCATTTGTGCCTCCTACTTTTCTTATAATTAATTTGTTATCTTTTTTCATTGTTTTATATTTAAATCTTTTATGTTATTATCTTATATTTACCTATAATATTTGTCAATACCTTATATTATTTTTTATTGTAACTTTTACTTATCTCATAAATTTTTAAACATCATATTAATTTTTTAATTCCATAAAAGAATAACAGAACTTATTTTTTTATTATATACTTTTTTCTTTCATTATTTAGATGATTGAGAAATGTATCATACTTTCCTATTATTATAAAAAAGTAAATTCCGCCAAAATAACGGAATTTACTTTTTTACTTATTTTATAAATTGATTTGGGTCTAAAGCTTCTCCATCTTTTGTTATTTCAAAGTGTAAATGTGGTTCATCTAGTATTTCAAATGTTGCTGTATTCCCTACTGTTCCTATGTTTTGACTTTGTTTTACTTCTTCTCCTACTTCTACAAATTCACTAGTTAATAAATTTGCATATAATGTTTCATATCCATTTTGATGTTCTATTATAATTGATAATCCATATCTTGGGTCATTCTTTATAGATTTAATTTTTCCATCAGCTGATGCTTTTACAACACTTGTTTTATCTGCTTTTATGTCTATTCCTAAATGTGTTGTCCATTCTTCTAGTGTTGTTGAATATAGCAAATTATCTTTTGCATATTGTTTAGAAATTTCACCTTCTACTGGTTTTATGAATTTAACTTCAGCAGTAGTTTTATTTTCTACTGTTTGTGTGTCCTTTGTATTTACTGTATCATTGTTAGTTTTGTTTTCTTTTACTTCTGTATTAGTGTTTACAGTATTGTTCACTGAATTTGTATTTGTTGTATTTGTAGCAGATTTTGTATTTGTATCAGTTTTTTCTTTATTTTCTACAGTGTTATCCATATTATTTGTAATCTCATTTTTAGATTCCTCTACTGTTTTACCCATTTGTGAACTAGCGGTTTTAGATTGATTATCTGTTTGCCCCACAAGTGCTGCAATTTTGCCTGAACTTACATCACTCTGTTCTTCCATTTTATTTCCATATAATACAAATGTAATTACAAATGCAATAATTCCAATTCCTAATATACTTCCTCCAACGTATAGAATACTCTTTGTATTATTTTCTTTGATTTCATGCTTTCTTGTTTCTCTTCTCATAGTAACTCCTCCTAAATTTTATATTTAGTTAAAGTATTTCCTAAATTAGCATTTTTATACACTTCAATTTTAATTTTAATCTAACCTAAATATAAGATTTCAGCTACTTCTCTATTGCTTTAATTAGCATACTAGCGTGAGTGCAGAATGTGTTTAAAATTTTTTTGATAAGTATGGCTTGTGAGGGTGACCAATTAGAAACTGTTAGAATGTTTGCACATTCTAACAGTTTCTTTTGGGGAAAGCCAGACGTTCAAAAAAATTTTAAACACATTCTACACGGAAGCGGATTGCAAACTACAAACCGCAAACTACATATCAATAATATCTACCCCAACATAAAAATGTTTAATAATCTCCTCATAACTACTACCTTGTTTAGCAAGAGCATCCGCACCTGTTTGGCTCATTCCAACACCATGTCCATATCCAATTACACTAAACTTTATATTGTCCCCTTCAATTTGAAATGTAAAATTTGTAGAACGCAACCCAAGAATTGTTCTTGCTTCAACACCTGCAAGTTCAACATTACCAACTTTTAATGTTTTTACTCTTTCACTATCTGTTTTCTCTTTTATAGAAATAGCATTCTCTATAGAAAAATCTATTACTACTTCTGGATGTTTCTCTTTTATCTTATTTACAAATTCTTCCTTACTTAAAACAACTTCTGAACTATACTGGCTATATTCTTCTTCACCTGCTGTTTCTACCACTTGTAAATATGGGTATCCGCTTCCTCCCCACACATTAATTGGAATTTCTGTAACTCCTCCACTATTAGAATGAAAAAAAGCATTTATCGGCTTTCCTTCATATGTAATAATTTTTCCTTTAGTAGAGTTAACTACATTTTCAATTTTATTCCAATTACTTTCTCTTAGTGCTTCATCCCATCTAGCTAATCTATCTTCCTTTGAAATCCATGCTTGACAGCAACTTGCATTATCACATATATCAGCTTCTCCATGCTTTTTTTCATTGCTTGTAATTTTATAAATTGTATAAGTTCTTGCAACAACAGCTTGAGCTTTAAGTGCCTCTAGCTCAAAATCAGCTGGCATTTCTGCTGAAACTACATGGTACAAATATTCATCAAGTGGAACTTCGCTAATTTCATTTGTGGCAGAATGTAACAATTTTACAGTACCATATTGTTTATAATCATAATTATTTTCAATAGCTTGCTCTCCAACACTATTTTCAGTTTCTGCAATTGTTTCTTTTATCTCAAATCTTTTAGTAAATAAGATAGGTATTAAAAATATAATTTGAATTAATATAATTAGATATAGAATTAGTTTTCTCATATATTGTCCTTCTTTCTTTATTTACTTCTTCCATATTCTTCTATGATAAAGGTTATATATTTATTTTAGAAATGGAAGATTTAACCCATGTGGGGACCGCCGAATTCTGTTAAGGCTTCGCCTGTTACAGAATCGGTGGGAAGGTTATAATCTGGAATGTATAAAATAAATCATATAACCTTTATTATACTAACTAATAATTATGAAGTTAATTTTAGTTTCATAGAATTTAATACTTTCTTTTCTATTCTTGAAACTTGCACTTGTGTAATCCCCAGCACTTTTGCCACTTCAGTTTGTGTTTTTTCTTTATAAAATCTCAGTAAAATGATTTCTTTTTCTCTTGTGTTTAAATTATCTATCAACTGTTTAATTGCAATTTTATCTACTACTCCTCCAGCCTCATCTTTTCCTGTTCCTATTTTATCAATAATACTTCTTGAATCATCTCCACTTGATGATTCTTCATAAATTGATGATACTGGTCTTAAAGAATCTAGTGCATATGTAATTTCTTCTTTAGGAATTTTAAGTGTTTTTGAAATCTCTGTTATGCTTATTTCTTCTCCAGTTTTATTTAAATATTCTTTTTGAAGATCTAATATTTTTATTGCTAATTCTTTAGTACTTCTACTTACTTTAACCATTCCATCATCACGGATGAAACGTTTTATTTCTCCTAATATATATGGTACTGCATAGGTTGAAACTTGTACTTCAAAACTTGTATCAAATCTTTTTATTGCTTTAATAAATCCCATACACCCGAATTTGGTAGATATCTTCTATTTCATATCCTCTTCCAGCAAATCTTTTAACAATGTTCCAAATTAATCCTTTATTATTTTCTACTAATTTGGTCATTGCTTCTTCATCTCCGGTCCTGGGCTTTTGCAATAAGTTCTAAATTTTCTTCGTACATAGCCTACTCCCTTTTTATATATTCTTTTGTAATTACATTCTAAATGTAGTAAATATTTTAGGTTCTAGTGTTTCTTCTTCATTGGTTTCTTGCTTTTTTATAATTTTTTTCATTGATACTTTTGTACCTAAACCTAAAATTGATTCCACCTCTAATTCATCCATAAAGCTATCCATAATAGTAAAGCCCATTCCTGATCTTTCCAAATCTGGTTTTGAAGTAAAAAGTGGCTCTTTAGCCATATTTACATCATCTATTCCTTTTCCATTATCTTGTATCTCTATCATGATGGTATTTGCAAATATTTTACATGTTATTGTAATTAAACCTTCTCTATCTTCATAAGCATGAATTATACAGTTTGTTACAGCTTCAGATACTGCTGTTTTTATATCTGCTAATTCCTCAATTGTTGGATCAAGTTGTGATGCAAAAGCTGCTACACTAATACGAGCAAATGCCTCATTATTTGATTTACTTAAGAATTCTAATTTCATTTCATTTTCATACAAACTTTTCATATTCATTATCATTCCTTCTTTTTTAATCATAAAATTTGATTTATTATTCATTATTATCAAATTTTATTTTACATATTTCTAAAATTTGTGATTACTGGATATTTTTTGGCCAAATGTGCTTTTAATATTAATACAATTTCTATTTTTATTAGTTATAATTATTATGCACACTTAGTTGAAATTGGTATTATTTTTAATAAGCCACACATTTCAAATATTTTTTTAATACTTTGATTTACATTTATAAGTTCTGTAACTCCTCCTAGTCTTCTTACAGTTTTATATCTTCCAATTAACATTCCAATCCCTGCTGAATCCATGAAAGTAACCTTATTAAAGTCAAATACAACTTTTTTAGGAATATATCTTTCAATTTCATTATCCATTTTCCTCCTTATTTTTTCTGCTTGATGATGATCAATTTCCTCTGTAATTTCAAAAATTAGTAGCTTGTCCTTTTCTTCATATTTAGTATTCAAAATTTTATTCCTCCTAACTTTTTTTCTAATTATATCTCTTATGGTAATTTTTTCCAATAGCGAAACTTAAGAAGTTTTAGCGATTTATAGGAACTTTACGACATTTTTTTACAAAAAAAGAAAAGGATGGGTAATAGCTCCCCATCCTTTCAACAGATTTTCCTTTTTCTTAGTAGTAACAATTAGCTTCATCTTTTCGTAAAGCTATACAAAGTCCTACAAAGCCAAAGAAAGCCACAGATAATACTGCTGCAATAACAATGCCTGTTACTTTTAAAACCTGCTTCATCTACTCTTTCTCCTTTCTAGAAGTTTTTTAGTACTATTCTATTATCCTGAATCCGTGAATTATATGGACTGACACATTTTCATATAAATTAAAAACA